>NZ_JBHXSC010000147.1:0-1070 GCF_042716505.1 Streptomyces sp. NPDC058674 | reverse complement strand
GCACCCGGTCCGGGGGCGGCCCCCCCCCGGCGGGCGCGCGCCCCTCCATCCCCCTTCCGCCGCGCCCCGAGTGCCCTGCGGCACGCTCAAGGCGTCCACGCGAACGACGAAGGGTCGAAGATGACGGTGAAGGCGATAGACAAGGCCCCCGACCGGCCCGTGGCACTGGTCACCGGAGCCACCAGCGGCATCGGCCTGGCCGTCGCCCGGGACCTGGGCGCCCGCGGACACCGCGTCTTCCTCTGCGCCCGCACCGAGACCGCGGTCAAGCAGACCGTCGCCGACCTGCAGGCCGAAGGACTGAGCGCGGAAGGCGCGGCCGCCGACGTACGCGACCGCAACGCCGTACGCTCCCTGGTCGCCGCGGCCGTCGCCGCATACGGCGCCCCCGTCAGCATCCTGGTCAACAACGCCGGCCGCAGCGGCGGCGGCGCCACCGCCTCCATCACCGACGAACTGTGGCACGACGTCATCGACACCAACCTCAACAGCGTCTTCCTGCTGACCCGCGAGGTCCTCACCAGCGGCGGCCTGGGCGTCGAACCCTGGGGCCGCATCATCAACATCGCCTCCACCGCCGGCAAGCAGGGCGTCCTGCTGGGCGCCCCCTACTCCGCGTCCAAACACGCCGTCATCGGCTTCACCAAGGCACTGGGCAAGGAACTGGCCCCCACCGGGACCACCGTCAACGCCGTCTGCCCCGGATACGTGGAAACCCCGATGGCCGCCCGGGTCCGCAGCGGCTACGCACAGGCCTGGGACACCACCGAGGAGTACGTCCAGGAGCAGTTCGAGGCCAAGATCCCCCTCGGCCGCTACTCCACCCCCCAGGAAGTCGCCGGCCTCGTCGGCTACCTGACCACCGACCTCGCCGCCTCCATCACCGCCCAGGCACTGAACGTCTGCGGCGGCCTGGGCAACTCCTGACACCCCCCGACACCACCCCCGACACCACCCCCGAGACCGCGGCGCACCTCCCGTCCGGGCCGGGGCGCGGCCACACGACCCCCCCGCCCCCGCCCCCCCCCCCCCCACGAACGCCCCCCCCCCCGACACCCCCACACCCGCCC
>NZ_JBHXSC010000146.1:0-1080 GCF_042716505.1 Streptomyces sp. NPDC058674 | reverse complement strand
CTAGGGCCTGTGTGATGTCGTGATCAGCTTCTGAGTTCTTCACTCTGCGCGGAGTGGGATCCGGTAGGACTGGGGTCGTGACACGTAGGCAACTCACCAATGCCCAGTGGAAGTTCATCGAGCCGTATCTGCCGATTGGTAGGTACGGCCCGTACCCGGAGCGGTTGCGGGAGCAGTTCGAGGGGGTGATCTGGCGGTTCCGGTCCAGTGGTCAGTGGCGGGAGATGCCTGCCGAGTTCGGGCCCTGGGCCACTGTCTACGGACGCTTTCGGGTGTGGCGGGACGCCGGTGTCTTCACCGCCCTGCTGGAAGGCCTGATAGCCGAGGGTGCCCGGATGGGCACAACGGACTTGTCGCTGGTCAGCGTGGACTCCACCACGGTCCGCGCTCACCACGACGCCGCAGGGCTCCGCGTCAGCAAGCACCTCATGTCGGCTCTGGAAGAAGCCGTGCAGGAGCAGGAGACAGCCCGACAAAAAGGGGCAGCACGAAGGAACAGAACGGACAGGCCGAGCGTCGGCGCATCCGGCGCCGACGCACCCTCCGCCTGAAGGAGGCCCTGCTCGGCAGGTCCCGGGGCGGGCTGACCAGCAAGATTCACCTCGCCGCGGACCGAAGGTGCCGTCCGCTCGCGTTGGTCCTGACCGCCGGGCAGGCCGGGGACAGCCCGCAGTTCATCCCCGTCCTGAAGAGGGTGAGAGTCCGCCTGCCTGTGGGCCGTCCCCGCACGACGCCCGGCGCGGTCGCCGCGGATAGGGCCTACTCGTCCCGCGGCAACCGCTCCTACCTGCGCAGACGCGGTATCAAGGCCGTCATTCCCGAGAAGAAGGACCAGGCCGCCAACCGCAAGAGGAAGGGCGCACGAGGCGGCCGCCCCGTCAGCCACGACACCGACCTCTACAAACAGCGGAACACGGTCGAACGCCTGATCAACAAGCTGAAGGCCTGGCGAGGCATCGCCACCCGATACGACAAGACACCAGACAGCTACCTCGCCGGCCTCCACCTCCGCGCCGCAATGATCTGGATCGACGACCTGCTCAAGACCGCCCAATGATCACAACATCACACAGGCCCTAG
>NZ_JBHXSC010000145.1:0-1091 GCF_042716505.1 Streptomyces sp. NPDC058674 | reverse complement strand
CCAGATCGGGGTGTTCCTCGCCTATGCCGGAGGCCGTGGCCGCACCCTGATCGACCGCCGCCTCTATCTGCCCACGTCATGGACGGATGACCGCGGCCGGTGCCGGGCCGCGGGCATCGACGACAAGGTCGCCTTCGAGACGAAAGTGGTGATGGCCAAGGCCATGGTCCGCCGGGCGATCACGGACCGGATCCCGTTCCGGTGGGTGACCG
Organism: Streptomyces sp. NPDC058674; assembly: GCF_042716505.1. NCBI lineage: Bacteria > Bacillati > Actinomycetota > Actinomycetes > Kitasatosporales > Streptomycetaceae > Streptomyces > Streptomyces sp. NPDC058674. The sequence continues at coordinate 879 of NZ_JBHXSC010000145.1, read as the reverse complement.
CCGACGCCGCCTACGGCTTCTCCAAAGGCTGGCGCACCGAGCTCGAGCGGGCGGATGTCTTCCATGTCATGGCCACCACCCGGCACGACACCGTCGTCACCCGCTGGGCCATGGACCACCCCGTCCACGACCTGTTTCCCGGGCTGCCCCGGCAGAAGTGGAAGCGCCGTTCCTGCGGCAGCGGCGCCCACGGCCCGAGGGTCTACGACTGGGCCCGGGTCGAGGTCCGTCCCTGGCACCGCGAGGACCGTTGTCACTGGGTGATCGCCCGCCGAAGTGTCCGCCGGCCCGAGGAGATCTCCTACTACATCGCCTACTGCCCGGCCGAAACCACACTCGACGAGCTGATCCGCATCGCGGGAAGCCGGTGGGCGGTCGAGGAATGCTTCCAGACCGCAAAGCAGGAGTGCGGCCTGGACGACTACCAGGTCCGTCGCTACGACGGCTGGCACCGCCACATGACCCTGGCCATGGCCGCACACGCCTGCCTCACCGTCCTGCGGGCCCGCGAACTCGACACCGGGAAAGCAGAAACGGATCCTCCCAGCTCATACCCCTCACCCTCCCCGAACTCCGACGCCTGATCACCCGACTCACGCGGCCCCGCCCAAGCACCGACCACGTCCTGCACTGGTCGTTCTGGCGCCGCAGACGACAACACCAAGCCCGCACCAGCCACTACAAACGACGTGACCACACACCACCAGAAGCCAACAAACCATCACAGCAAAAACCGTTGCAGCACTAAGACCGTGTCCTACATGGTCAGCTTGAGGAGCCGTTTTGAGATGACCCCTTTGGTGTGGACACTCGACAATGGATCTTGAGGGTCCGAGGAAAGGTGTCCTGGTGGGACGTAGGTCTCCGTATCCGGAGGAG
>NZ_JBHXSC010000144.1:0-1301 GCF_042716505.1 Streptomyces sp. NPDC058674 | reverse complement strand
ATGAGGGCGTCCATGAGGCGCAGGCCTTCGAAGGCGTCGCGGGCGTAGCGGACTTCGCCTTCGTAGATGTCGTGGAGGTCTTGTTCGACGTAGGCGCGGGTGAGGGCGGCGCCGCCGAGGATGACGGGGTAGTCGGCGGCGAGCTTGCGCTGGTTGAGTTCCTGGAGGTTCTCCTTCATGATCACCGTTGACTTGACCAGGAGGCCGGACATGCCGATCACGTCCGCCCGGTGCTCCTGCGCGGCTTCCAGGATCGCCGAGACCGGCTGCTTGATGCCGATGTTCACGACGTTGTAGCCGTTGTTCGTCAAGATGATGTCGACGAGGTTCTTGCCGATGTCGTGGACGTCGCCGCGGACGGTGGCCAGCACGATCGTGCCCTTGCCGTCCGCGTCGCTCTTCTCCATGTGCGGCTCCAGATAGGCCACCGCCGTCTTCATGACCTCCGCGGACTGGAGCACGAAGGGAAGCTGCATCTGCCCGGAACCGAACAGCTCGCCGACGACCTTCATCCCCGCCAGCAGGGTGTCGTTGACGATGTCCAGCGCCGGACGGCTCTCGAGCGCCTCGGCGAGGTCCGCGTCCAGACCGTTCTTCTCACCGTCGATGATCCGCCGCTGGAGCCGCTCGTCCAGCGGCAGCGCGAGAAGCTCCTGCGCCCGGCCGGCCTTCAGCGACGTGGTGTTGACGCCCTCGAAGAGCGCCATCAGCTTCTGCAGCGGGTCATAGCCCTCCGCACGCCGGTCGTAGATCAGGTCGAGGGCGGTGGTGACCTGCTCGTCGTCGAAACGCGCGATGGGCAGGATCTTGCTCGCGTGGACGATCGCAGAGTCCAGCCCGGCCTTGACGCACTCGTCCAGGAACACCGAGTTCAACAACACCCGCGCCGCCGGGTTCAAACCGAAGGAGATGTTCGACAGACCCAGCGTGGTCTGGACGTCGGGATGGCGGCGCTTGAGCTCGCGGATCGCCTCGATCGTCGCGATGCCGTCCCCCCGGGACTCCTCCTGCCCGGTGCAGATCGTGAAGGTCAGCGTGTCGATGAGGATGTCCGACTCGCGGATCCCCCAGTTGGCGGTGAGGTCCGCGATCAGCCGCTGCGCGATGGCGACCTTGTGCTCGACGGTGCGGGCCTGGCCCTCCTCGTCGATCGTCAACGCGATCAACGCCGCCCCGTGCTCCCGCGCCAACGCGGTGACCTGAGCGAACCGCGACTGCGGACCGTCACCGTCCTCATAGTTCACCGAGTTGATGACCGCACGCCCGCCCAGCTTCTCCAGACCCGCCCGGATCACCGGGAC
>NZ_JBHXSC010000143.1:0-1609 GCF_042716505.1 Streptomyces sp. NPDC058674 | reverse complement strand
TAGCTTGATCTTTAACCTGTGCGGCGGGGGCGTGGGGTCGTCGGCTTCGCCTTTCTGGACGCTGCCGTGCCCGTTGTGCGGGGTATGTGGACGTCATGACGTGGGGTGGGCCGCGTGTTTTTGCGCCCTGGTGGACGTCCAGGTCCGGGGCGGGTGGGTTTCGGTGCTTGGGCTGGGCAGGCGGTGTTGGGGCGGATGTGCCGGAAGTCGCGACGGACTCGAGCTGGAGTGAGGCGGTCGGACGAGGTGGGTTTCTCCCATGGACGATGTCGGTCGGCCGCCAGTGGCCGGGCCAGACGCAGTTGGGTGTAGGCCGCGAGGATCAGCCATGTCCAGCGGTCCGCCGCCTGGGGTGTGCGGACCTTCGGGCAGGTCCAGCCGAGAGTCTGTTTGAACAGGCGGAAGGTGTGCTCGATGTCGAAACGCCGCAGGTAGGCCTGCCACAGACGGTCGGTGTCCGCCTCAGTGGCGTCGGTGCCCGACCACCACAACCAGACCGGCTTCGGAGTGGCTCCGCTGGGCAGGTGGTCGATGTCCAGGCGGATCACCGTTCCCTCAACGATCGGGAGGGTGCCGTCGGCCGCGGCCCAGGAAGAGCGGTGGGTGAGTTTGGGGTGGAGCCGGTCCCACGAGCGTGCTCGGGCGGTGCCGTAGAGGCGGGTGTCGGTGACGGTTTCGGTGTCCGGGGTGCCCCAGGTGTCAGGCTGCCCGAACACGAACTCGCCGCCGTGTCGGGGCGGACGGCCCATGGTGTGAGGCTGCCGCTGGGGTGCGGGCCGGCGCAGGACCCGGTCCGACCGCATACGGGCCAGGACCTGGACCGGAAGGTCCCGCAGGAGGTGGGCCAGGCGTGGTGCGTCGTATCCGGCGTCCGCGATGACGAGGACTTCCGGGTCGCCGACCTGCCACTGACCTGCGGTGATCAGCCGCTCGATCAGCTCGCGCAGCTGCCGGGCGGTGACGGTAGCCGTGTCGTCTCCGGGTGCCAGACGCAGCGCGTCCAGCGGGGCGGTCCACGAGCTGCGGCCCGGCTCCAGCGCGCAGACGATCGAGTACGGCCACCCGGGAACGGGGATGTGCTGGTCCTTGCCCCGACCGTAGGTGTGGCACAGGATCCGCTCTGGTGAGGTGTGGGCGTCGGGCCGCAGCCAGCACGTGACATCGACGGCCAGGACCAGCCGGCCGTCGACCGCCCGCGGCAGCGGCACGGAGGCCAGGGCCTGGCGCATCCGGTCCGCGTCGACCCAGCCACGGGCGACAGCGGCGTAGAGCCCTCCGTGACCACGGCGGTGTTCACCCACCAGCGACAGCTCGACCAGCGACCTCACCGACCCGTCATGGCAAAGAACCGCGTCGGCCAGCTCGAACAAAGCATCCGAACGAGCGGTCAGGCAGGAGTAGAACTCGCCTCGGAAGCGTGACAGTTCCGCCAGCGGCTCCCGCCGGATATCGCAATGCAGCAAACTCATCCCCACGGCCTTCGCTCTGGACGTGTGTGTTCCTTGGTCGGAGCACATGATCCAGACGAAGGCCGTTTCCGCGTACGGCGGTTACCGAACCGAGTGATCAAGTACGAGGCGCCGTTCGATCTCGGACGTTAAAGATCAAG
>NZ_JBHXSC010000142.1:0-1817 GCF_042716505.1 Streptomyces sp. NPDC058674 | reverse complement strand
GCCGCACCCCGCGGGGCCGCCGTACCCGCGCCCGCCGGAAGAGCCGCCGTACCGTTCGTGCCGCCCGCCGAGGGGACCGCACCCCACAGGGCCGCCGTACCCGCGCCCGCCGGAAGAGCCGCCGTACCGTTCGTGCCGCCCGCCGAGGGGACCGCACCCCGCGGGGCCGCCGTACCGCCCGCGCCCGCCGGAAGAGCCGCCGCACCGCCCGCGCCCGCCGGGAGAGCCGCCGTACCGTTCGTGCCGCCCGCCGAGGGGACCGCGCCCCACGGGACCGCCGGGAGGGCCGCCGTACCGGCGGTGCCCGCGGCCGGGCCGGGCGGAGCCTCCAGCCGCAGCGGCGGCGACGCCGCCGCCCCCGCGGCCTCCCGGTCGACGACCAGCGCGAGCGCCCGCCGTCCCGCCACCGTGCCCCGCTTGTCCGCGAGCGCCCCGCGCAGCCCGATCGAGGTCTCCAGCTCGGCGCGCGCCCGGTCCAGGCGCCCCTCGCACAGCGCGAGCACGCCCAGCTCGTGGTGGAAGTACGCCTGCTCGGCGACCTCCCCCGCCTTCCGTGCGGCCTCGGCGCCCGAGCGGAGCACCCGCTCCCACGCCTCCCAGTGCAGCGAGGCCGCGAAGGCCGGGGCCGCCGTGCGCGCCAGCAGTACCGCCGCCACCACGTCCGCGCCGGCCAGGGCGGCCAGCACGGCTTCCGCCTCCGCCGCGACCCGCTCCGGGGTCACCGAGGCGTGCCCGGTCCACCAGGCGTAGTGCCGCGCGGCCGTACGGGCCTCCTCCGCCGCGGTGTCCCCGTACCCGGCCTCCTCCAGCTGCCGTACGACGCCCGCGGCGAGCCGGTAGCGCGCCCCGACCGGCGTCAGCAGCCCGCAGTCCAGCAGCTCCGCCACCGCGGCGTCCGCGTGGGTGTCCCCCACCAGGGCCGGCAGGTGCGCGTGGTGCGGCAGTTCCCCGCCGAGCGCGCACGCGATCCGCAGCGCGGCGCGGGCGGACTCGCTGGCCCGCGAGGCCAGCAGTTCCGCCGGGGCCGCGGCCTCGGCGAGCGTCGGCAGGGGCACCTCGGCGGTGTCGCGCGGGCGCTCCTCGAAGACGCCGGGCTCCTCCTCGTCGTCCTCCTCGTCGGAGCGGTTGAGCTCGTCGCGCTGCCGCAGCAGCGCGGCGGCCTGTACGAAGCGCAGGGGCAGCCCGTCGGACGCGAACCGCAGGTCCTCCGCCCAGGCGGCCTCCGCGTCCGTCAGCGGCCGTCCCGCGCCCGCCTCCAGCAGCTCCCGGCACTCGGCCCCGCCCAGCCCGGGGAGGAAGACCTCCTCCAGGTGCGAGTCGGCGGAGGGGGCCCGGGTGTCGGGGGTGGCGGCGAGCAGGTAGGCGCACTCGGGGGTGGCCCGCAGCAGCTCGTCGAGGGCGGCGCCGCCCATCTCCAGGTCGTCGAGGAGTACGACGGCGCCTATGTCCCGCACCCGGGCGAGGAGCTCGACCCGGTCGGGCCGCTCCTCGGGGGCCTCGTACACGGCGGCGTACAGCGCGTGGAGCAGTTCGCCGGGCTGCTGGTGGCCGTGGCCGCTGAGCCGTACGACGCCGTCGGGCGCGAGGCCGGCGCAGTCCGCGGCGACCGCGTCGAGCAGGGTGCTGCGGCCCGATCCGGCGGGGCCGGTCAGTCGCACGGACCGCCCCCGGCCCAGCAGCCGCACGAGGCGCCCCCGCTCCTCCTCGCGGGCCGCCGGCAGGCGGGCGGGCGCGGAGCGGCCCGGCGGTACGGGCGGCCGGCCGGCCGCGTCGCGGGCCCGGCGGGCGGGCGGCCCCCCCCGGGGGGGGGGGGGGGC
>NZ_JBHXSC010000141.1:0-2222 GCF_042716505.1 Streptomyces sp. NPDC058674 | reverse complement strand
TGCGCAGGCCGTTCACGACGATCCGTCAGGCCAGGCTGGCCATCTTCGAGTGGCTCACCTACTACAACGCCCGCAGGCGCCACAGCTCGCTCGGCCACCTGTCACCCGCCGAGTTGGAGCACCAGCAACAGCGAGGCCATAAACTCACACTCGCTGCATGAACTCCTGTGTCCACACTCCGGGGGTCACCTCAGCGTCGGCCGCCTCCACCCACCCGGACACCCGGTCCGTGCCGTCGACGTCGTCGGCCAAGCGCAGCTCCGGGTCGGCCAGACGGACGCGGAACTCATCTCCCGCGGCAGCCGCGGACAGGACGGCGGCGGGGAGCGTGTGGGGGATGGTGAGTTTGTTGTGGGCGAGGAGCCATGCGGCGACTGCGCGCCGGTCGAAGCGGGGGTGAACGTCGGTACCGGCGACCGGTTCGGGGAAGTCGGGCAGGGTCCGGCGCCACACGGTGACGGCGGCGCGGCCTACCCGGGCGATCCGTGCGACTTCCGCGAGGAACGCCGTGTCCGCCTCGGGAGCGGCCGATTGCAGCGCGGCGAGTGGGGAGCGGCGGCCGGGGGCGGTCCGGCGGACCTGTCGCCAGTCGACGTGGGGGCGGGTCTGCGGGAGCAGCGCGACGGCGGCCGCGGAGTACAGCGGGACCTGTACAACTCCCCCGTACCCCGGCCGTAGTCGACGGCGGCCGTGCCCACCGGGGACAGCCAGCCGAGGCGCACGATGTGGTCGAAGTCGGTGCGGCGCACGCCGAGGCAGCGGGCGGCCTGGTCGGGGCCGAGGGGGACGTGGCGGTCCAGGAGCGGGGGCAGGTCCCGGCGGCGCGCCTTGACGGCGGCCTGGTCCGGGTGGACGTCGGGGAAGGCCGGCTCACCGCCGAGGTAGGCGAATAGGCCGGCGCGGACGAGGTGGCCGACCGCGGAGGGCGGTCACGCGCGGACGACCGTACGGCAGCGGCTGCCCCAGCGCCTCGGTCAGTCGCTCCGCCGCCCAGGACTCCCCCGCCGGGCCCCGCAGCGCCGCCCGGATCCCTTCCGCGTCAGCGGCCTGGACCACCGCACGCGACCACTCCCCCGGCCGCGCGCCGACCGCGGGGACCAGGCTCGAGGCGAGGGTCCAACGCCAGGCCGCCGCCGACACCTTTAGCCGGCCCGCCCGCCCCGTACTCGTCGCATGACTCACACATCACGCATCTCCCGTTCTCACGCTCCGAAGCAGCGAGGCCGAGAAACGGGGAGCAGGGCCAGGAGTTTGAGGAATGAGGCACGCCCGGGGACGCCGCCTGCGCCGTACAGCACGTGGCAGCCGGGGCGTGAACGAAGGTTCGCCGGGTATGCGCGGTCACACGACGAAGCGTCACCGCACCATCGAAGAAGTGGGGTCCAACCATGATGATCGCTGGAATCATCGCCGTCTGCGTGGTACTCGCCGTTCTGGCGTTCTTCCTGCCCCGCCTCTCCAAGCACCCCGAACGCGGCACCCAGAAGACCCTCGGCCTGGGCTCCCGCGCGGGCGGCAAGGCCCCCGGCCCGCTGGGCCGCCTCTTCAGCAAGCCGTTCCGCAGCAGTTCGAAGGCGGTCGGCAAGAGTGGCTCCGCTGGCCGCCGCATTCGGGGCCACATGCCCTTCTGACCTCGCGCCCCTATCAGCCCGGCCCCCGACCCCCGTCGGCGGCCGGGCCGCGGGTGTCTGGGGTGGGCCCGACTCTCCTCACAGATTCGTGGTCCGACGGCAGGGCCCGCGTTGTCGTGGTCGGCGCCGTAGACCCGGCGACTGCTGCTGACAGCAAGGTCCGGTCACTTACCTGCGGGCTGGAGTCCGCGGCCCTCCGGGGCCGGGGCGGGTGTGTTGAAGTTCGGCCAGGGCGTGCCACAGGTCGCCCGGCAGGTCCGGCGCCCGGCCCGCCGGGGCGGCATGCCCAAGCTCCCCTTGCCCACCAGGCCTGGGTCTCGTCTGGCCTTCGTTCCGACCCGGGCCGCGGTGCCCGCTCCCCGCCCACGTCCGCGTCCGGGCTCCGGCGCGGCCCCCGCCGCCGCTCGGTCCCGCCCTCTGCGCTCAGTTCCGCCGCGGTCCCGGGCCCGGCTCGGCGCGGTACCGGCCCCGCCGCCGGTTCCCGGCCCCGCCGCCGTCGCCCGCCCGTCCTGCCGCCCGCCGCGCGGTCCCGCTGCCTGCGCCTTGCGCCCTGTTGCGGTTGCGGCCGCGGCCCTGCGCCCGGGCCCGGCG
>NZ_JBHXSC010000140.1:0-2508 GCF_042716505.1 Streptomyces sp. NPDC058674 | reverse complement strand
CCTCCACACCTACAACCACCACCGCTGCCACACCGCACTCGACGGCAAGCCACCCATCAGCCGTGTGAACAACGCTGCGGGTCAATACATCTAGGTCCTGTCGTCAAAGTGGCGCCGGGCCAGGCGGGACTTTGACGACAGGGCCTGGCCGCGGCGCCGCGCGCTCCGGTCGTGAACGCGCGAGGGCCCCGCTGCCGGTGACGGCGGCGGGGCCCTGCTGCGTACGGTGCGGAGCTAGACCGCGGCGGCGGCCAGGGCCGCCTCGCCGTCGAGGGTGACGGCGACGGCCTGGATCACCGAGGCGATCTTGAAGGCCTCCTGGACGGTCTCGCGGTCGACGCCGGCCTTGCGCAGGACCTGCTCGTGCGAGTCCAGGCACTGGCCGCAGCCGTTGATCGCGGAGACGGCGAGCGACCACAGCTCGAAGTCGACCTTCTCCACGCCCGGGTTGCCGATGACGTTCATCCGCAGGCCCGCCCGCAGCGTGCCGTACTCCGGGTCGGAGAGCAGGTGGCGGGTGCGGTAGAAGACGTTGTTCATCGCCATGATCGCGGCGGCGGACTTGGCGGCCGTGTAGGCCTCCGGCGACAGGTTCGCCTTCGCCTCCGGCTCCAGCTCACGCAGGACCTGCGGGGAGCGGGCGGCGATGGCGCAGGACAGGACCGTGCCCCACAGCTGCTGGGCGGGCAGGCCGCTGTTGCCGATGACCGAGCCGAGGTTCAGCTTCAGGTCCTTGGCGAAGTCCGGTACGGCCGCCTTGAGGGAGTCCAGGGACATCCGTCACTCACCGGCCAGCAGGGAGCCGGCGTCCAGGGTGCCCTCGCCCTTGTTCCAGTTGCACGGGCACAGCTCGTCGGTCTGCAGGGCGTCGAGGACCCGCAGGACCTCCTTGGGGTTACGGCCCACGGAACCGGCGGTCACCATCGTGAACTGGATCTCGTTGTTCTGGTCGACGATGAAGACGGCGCGCTGGGCGAAGCCGTCCTCGCCCTGCACGCCACAGGCCTGCATGAGCTCGTGCTTGGAGTCGGCCAGCATCGGGAAGGGCAGGTCACGCAGGTCGGCGTGGTCCTTGCGCCAGGCGTGGTGGACGAACTCGGAGTCGCCGGAGACGCCGAGGACCTGGGCGTCGCGGTCCAGGAACTCCTCGTTCAGCTTGCCGAAGGCGGCGATCTCGGTCGGGCAGACGAAGGTGAAGTCCTTCGGCCAGAAGAACACCACGCGCCACTTGCCCTCATAGGTCTTGTGGTCGATCTGGGCGAACTCGCTGCCGGCTTCGAGCGAGACGCAGGCGGTCAGATCGTAGGTGGGGAACTTGTCACCGACAGTGAGCACGTGCTCTCCTTGCGACAGGGAAAGGAACCCTTTTGGGGGCTTTCCTAGGGGTTGGACTGATCTCACATGCTGGCACACCTGCATTGATTACAGAAATCGTTACTGTTGTTTCGAGTGATCGGAGGTGCCTATCAGTGGCTATCGGTAATAGAGGAGCGAAGCAGCCGACCCTGGCGCAGCTGCGCGCCTTCGCGGCGGTCGCCGAGCACCTGCACTTCAGGGACGCGGCCGCGGCCATCGGGATGAGCCAGCCCGCCCTCTCCGGCTCCGTCTCCGCGCTGGAGGAGGCCCTGGGGGTGCAGCTGCTGGAGCGGACCACCCGCAAGGTGCTGCTCTCCCCGGCGGGGGAGCGGATCGCCGCCCGGGCGCGGGCGGTGCTGGAAGCCGTGGGCGGGCTGCTCGAGGAGGCCGAGGCGGTACGGGCCCCCTTCACCGGGGTCCTGCGGCTCGGGGTGATCCCCACCGTCGCGCCCTACCTGCTGCCGACCGTGCTCGGGCTCTTCCACCGGCGCTACCCGCGGATGGACCTCCAGGTGCACGAGGAGCAGACCTCCTCGCTGCTGGAGGGACTGTCCGGAGGCCGGCTGGACCTGCTGCTGCTGGCGGTGCCGCTCGGCGTCCCCGGCGTCACCGAACTGCCGCTCTTCGACGAGGACTTCGTCCTCCTCGCGCCCCGGGAGCACCCGCTGGCCGGACGCCGGGACATCCCGCGCGAGGAACTGCGCGGCCTCCAGCTGCTGCTGCTCGACGAGGGCCACTGCCTCCGGGACCAGGCGCTCGACATCTGCCGTGACGCGGGGCGCACGGCGGGCGCGGACGTCACGACCACCGCCGCCGGCCTGTCCACCCTCGTACAACTGGTCGCCGGGGGGCTGGGGGTGACGCTGCTGCCGCGCACCGCGCTGCGGCTGGAGACCGCCCGCAACGAGTACCTGGCGACGGGGTACTTCGCCGAGCCGGTCCCCTCGCGGCGGATCGCCCTGGCCATGCGCACGGGGACCGCCCGGCAGGAGGAGTTCCGGGCGGTCGCCGCCGCCCTGCGGGAAGCCGTACGCCCGCTGCCCGTGTGGCCCACGGACTAGGTGTATTGATCACGAGCGTTGTTGACACTCGGCAGGTCTTGAACATGACGAAGACCTCCGGTGTGGTGGGAGCTGTCTAGGAACTCACCAC
>NZ_JBHXSC010000139.1:0-2701 GCF_042716505.1 Streptomyces sp. NPDC058674 | reverse complement strand
GGGACCCTGTGGGAGAGTAGGACGCCGCCGAACAATTATTGTGGGAGAGCCCCGCACCTTATGGTGCGGGGCTTTTCTGCGTTCCGGACCGGAAACGCGTGACTCCGTACCGCCCCCGCAGGGCGCGCGCAGTGCACCAGGGCCTGGACAGCACCGCGACACCCCCGCCGGCTGGGCGCTGAGTGCGCGAGCATCCGGCTCTTGCTGGTGGGCGTAGCTCCGTCTCGGGGGCAGCTGATCTCGGGTGCTGCGACGACCGTTGACCACGCCGAGGTGGTGTGAACGGCGGTACTTGGTCGGGATATTCGCTGGCCGCCGCTTGTTGATCGTGGTCATACTGCCGCGATGGAGCCAGTGACTCTCGAGACCGACCGTCTGGTGCTGCGGGCCTTCGCACCTGCCGACGTGGATGCGGTGTACGAAGCCTGCCAGGACGAGGACATCCAGTTCTATACCCCGGTGCCGGTGCCGTTCCGGCGTGCGGACGCGGAGGGGCTCGTCTGCGAGAAGCTGCCCGCTCAGTGGGCCGAGGACAGGCACTACACCCTCGGCGCGTTCCGCAAGGACACCGGCGCCCTGGTCGGCTCGTACTGCCTGACCCTCATCAGCCGCGGCGTCTGGGAGCTCGGTTACTGGGCGGTCACGGAGCAGCGCGGACGCGGGTACTCGGTCGAGGCCGCTCGGGCCCTGTGCGAGTGGGGCTGGGCCACGCTCGACGTGCACCGCGTCGAGTGGTGGGCCATGGTCGGGAACACCGGCTCGCGTGCCGTTGCCGAGAAGCTCGGCTTCACCGTTGAAGGGACCCTGCGCAATCGCGGCATCGCCAACGACGGCAAGCCGCACGACTGGTGGGTGGGCGGACTCCTGAGGCCCTGATGCTCGGGCCGGTGCTTCGCCGGCTGCGTTCGCTCGTCTGCGGGGAAGTCCCCAGCTCGGGCAGTTCCCCGCAGAAGAGCCACATCCATTGATCATCGGCGGACAGTCGGACCATGCGGCGTTGACCCAACTCTCCCGCGACATGGGGAGATCCGCCCGTTGCCGGCCATGCGTGGCTTCGCAGTCCCCGACCACCTGGGCGTGCGACGTCGGACCTGGCGGACGTGTTTGCCTACGCCGAGGCCGCGGGGATCCGGTTGCGGATCGACGGCGCCGAGACCCGGGTTCGCCACCCGAAGGCAGGCAGGCCCGAACGGCGGTAGTGCCGGCTCCACCCGAAGGTGACGGCCGAGGTCGACGAGGGCTGCCGGGGGCGGGCCCACGAGTTCCCTGAGCAGATCAGCGTCCCTCCGAAGAAGCCGAAGAGCGACGCGCCGCTCGGTGAGCAGTACGCCGGGCGGGAGACGGAACACGGCCGGGGGGTGCCTCCATGTTTTTCGTCAAGCCCGTGGCTGGTAGAAGGTGCCGTCGCGGAGCATGGCGAACAGGACGCTGATGCCTTGGCGGGTGAGTCGGAGGAGGGCCTGGGTGTGGGCTTTGCCGCGGACCCGGCACTTGTCGTAGTAGGTGCGGTAGGCGGGGTCGTGCAGGGCGGCGAACGCGGACAGGAACATCGCGCGTTTGAGCTGCCGGTTCCCGCCTCTGGGTGCGTGTTCGCCGTGGATCGAGGTGCCCGCCTGCTTGGTGGCCGGAGTTCGTGGACGGCGGTGAGCTGGCGGGCCAGGGACGGGATCACGATGTCGAGGGTGCCGGTGCCCGGGACGACAACGCTTTGTTCGTCGGGGCGGCTCAGCTCGAGGAGTCTGCGGCGTCCGGCCTTGCGCAGGGCGGCCGGGGAAACGTAGCGCTCCAGCAGCCAGGTCACGGCATGGTGGTCGAGTCTGGGCCCCAGGACGCGTGCCAGCCTGGGGTGGAACTGGGTGAGCAGGCCACGTATCCGGTTGGAGGTGCGGGTGGCCTCGGCGGCCAGGTCCTGGGCGTAGCCGACCAGGACGGCGAGTTCGGCGGTGATCTCGTCGGTCGGCTCCAGCGAGCGCAGGGTGTGCGGCATGGTGCGGGCGGCGTCCGGGATCACGGCCGCGTCCTTCGCGTCGGTCTTCGACTCGCCGGGGTAGAGGTCGGCGATCCCCCGCATGGCCAGTCCGGCGTAACGGCTCATCCAGCGCTGGTGCCACGCGGTCCAGAGGTGACCCTGTCAGCAGGCGTCTGACGTGCCTCCCCGGGCTCGGCAGGTGGCAACTGGGCTGCCGCGTGCCGGCAGGGGCGGGAGCAAGAGGGCGCGAGGGACTGCGCGCTTCGTACGGCAAGGGCCAGTGGGTCCTGGGGATCAGCTGACGCGGCTTCTCGGCGCGTCCCTTCTGCCCTCGGCGCGCAGAGGGCAGGCTCTGGCAGCTCGATGCACAGCGGCCAGGGCGAGGCGTGGTGTTGCGCGCGCAGTACGTCGAGGGGGCGGCCCGGCGTGGGTGCGGAAGCCCAAGTGGGCGGGCCTCCTACCCGTTTTGACACCCTCCAACCCCAGCTTGTAGAGTCAAACGGTTGCCTCGAACTGGCCAAGTTCGGCAGCCCACCCCCCGAGGAATCACATTTCGTGTGGGGTGCAATCGACTCCGTACAGGAATCCGAAGCCGGGAAATCCGGTGGAGAACTTCTGATAGAGTCGGAATCGCCGGAAAGGGAAGCGCGAAAGCGAATACCTGGAAAGCGAAGCCCGCTTCGACCGGGAATCGGACACGAAAGAGTCTGGTAGAGTCGGAAACGCAAGAAC
>NZ_JBHXSC010000138.1:0-2997 GCF_042716505.1 Streptomyces sp. NPDC058674 | reverse complement strand
CACCTGCTCAATCTCGCCCACACCGCCGACGGCTCCGACGCCCTCACCCGCCCGAGGCGCCGCAGCACGCAGTGGAAGGCGCACCGCAGCCTGCAATGGATCCTGGACGCCGTCACCGCCGGGCCCGCCTTCGTCCGCAACGGCCGCATGGACCTCCTGGCCGCCAACGGTCTCGCCCGCGCCTTCTACGACGACGTCTACGCGGCGGCCGGCAACCAAGCGAACCTCGCCCGATTCCAGTTCCTCGACCCCGCCTCCCGCCGCTTCTACCCCGACCGGGAGCAGGCCGCCGACGTCGCGGTGGCCATTATGCGGACCGAAGCCGGGCGCAATCCCCATGACAAGGGCCTGCACGACCTCGTCGGCGAGCTGTCCACCCGCAGCGACGACTTCCGCACCCGCTGGGGCGCCCACAACGTCCGCCACCACGGCACCGGCACCAAGCGCTTCCACCACCACACCGTCGGCGACCTCACCCTCGCCTACGAAGGCCTGGAGATGGCCGCCGCCCCCGGGCTCACCCTCACCATCTACACCGCCGAGCCCGGGTCGGCCTCCGAGGAGGGCCTGCGACTGCTAGCCTCCTGGACCGCCACGTCCCAGACCCACACGGCTTACCCCGGCGAATGAAGGTTCCGACGTGTCTCATCGCGACCTGCCTGTCGTCAAACGATGGCACCCTCAAGTGATCAACGCACCGCCCACACCTCCCTTGAACGTGCTCCTGACATTCACTGACCGCTACACCCATCCATGCCGGAAGCCGCCCCTCCGGATCGGAGCGCTCCGGAGCATCACCAGGCGCCCACCCCGGAGCATCACCCGGCCGGGCCAGTCGATCAAGTAACAACTGTTCTGCAGGATTCTTCGCATACAACCCCGAAATTCGTACACATTCACGCATCCGTGCCGGCGATGCCCAAGCGGTCCCACGCCTCGCGCCCGGGACGCACACGGCTGTGGCTCTGGCGCCGTCGCGGGCCGCGTGCCGGCGGCGCGTTCCGGGCGAGGGACCCGGTCCCCACCCCGGCCAGCGCGAGCTCGAGGTTGGCGACCGCACTGCTCGCGGCCCCTGGCTGCGTCACCATCCACCCCGCCCCGCCGTAGCGGACCGCGAAAGCACCCGCGAGGCCCGGCCCGCGGTCAACTGACCTCATGCCCGCCCTCCCTCGCGGCTGTGGCGGGTAGCGCCGGCTCGGCCGGGACCGGGCCCGCCGAGCCAGGATCGACGGCAGGGGGTGAAGCGGGACCGGGCGGCCACTGCCGAGACCCGGGGCTGCCGAGAACCCCCTGGCGGCCGCTGGGCAGGGACAGCCGCTTCCGCCGGGGCCGGCTACCCGGGTGCCGCGACAGCCGGAGTGGTCGTGGAGCGGGAACGGGCCGCCCCCGGGGAGACCCGGACCCGTCAGGAATGCTGTGCGCGGATCAGGACGAGTTCCTCGTGTTCCTCGGCCTCGCCGGCCAGGCCCTGCCTCTCCAGCCAGGCCCGGCGGGATCGCAGAACCGGCCCCCACGGTACGGAAGCCGTTGCCTCGATGTTTGCGCTGAACCCCGTGCGGGCCAAGTGGGCGACGGTCTTCTCGGCTCCGCACAGGCCCGAGTGCACCATGAGCAGCACTCCCCCGGGGCGTAGCAAGGTAGGAAGGCGGCCGCAGATCCGGTCGATGATCATCCGTCCGTCCGGGCCTGCGTCCCAGGCCCGCTGCGAATCGCGACGTCGTCGCGTCCATGCTCGTGGGCACCGAAGAGGGCCACCGCGACTACTTCCGCGCCGACCAGGCATGGATGTACATCGTGATCCTCACCGTCGGCTACATGCTCAGCCGCGGGCTGGCTAAGTCCGGCAGCCGGGACAACTACGACGGCAACGGCTCCTGACCCGCATCACCGGGGAGAAGCCAGCCGCACGCCGCGAGACCTCGCTCCGCAGCCGGTCCGGGCCCCGCTTGCCGCGTCTCCTGCGCAGGTCGCCGCTCGGCATCCGGGTGATCCCGGCGCCACCACGGCCTTCTCCCGCCCGTTTGGGGGAAGTCCTCACCGCGCAAGGTGGCTGTGACCTCTGCTGGGCCAACAGCGCCTCGCAGCGAGCCGCCCTCTGCCCGGCCATCAGGCCGGGCAGAGGGCGGCGCAGAGCAAGACGGTGGCTCCCGGTAGGGCGGGACCGGCGTCAGTCCCTGGCGATGGCCATACCGAGGAAGATCCCCACCACCAGCGCGACACTGCCGACGGCCATCACCGACCACGTCCCCGCCTGCGTCGCACCGAACGTCGACGTCATCCCCGCCTGCGTCGCCGCCTGCGTCGCCTGCGCCCCCGCCATGGTCGCCTCCTGGACGGCCAGGCTGGTCTCCAGCGTCTGAATCTTGCTCTCCAGCTCAGACTGCTCCATCACGCGGTTCCTCTCTCACGGCGTGCCGGGCCGGTCCCGGCATCACCTCCATCGCTTCCCCACCACACGGACACAGCCGCGCCAGGCGCCTGCGGTGTACCCGTTTGCCGACGACGGGCGCCCGTGGCCTTGGCGGCCGGGCGACCTTTGGGGCGTATACGCCGGGCAGCCGCCAAAGCTTCCCGGGCGACCGCGATGCTTAGAGGTCATCTCATTTGGCCAGTCGCCGGTAGCAGATGAGGGTGCAGGCGAGGCTGGTGAAGGCGAGGAAGTGCTCGGCCTTGCGTTCGTAGCGGCGGTGGAGTCGTCGGCAGCCGGCGAGCCAGGACATGGTCCTTTCGACGACCCATCTGTAGCGGCCGAGCCGTTGTGAGGACTCGATGCCCCTGCGGGCGATGCGGTGTTTGATGCGGCGTCCGCGTCACCATCGTCGCAGGTGGGCGTAGTCGTAGCCCTTGTCCGCGTGGAGCTTGCCGGGCTTGCGTCGTCGGCGTCCGCGGCGGGAACGGATGAGCGGTATGCCGCGGACGAGGGGCTCGAGGGCCTGGCTGTCATGCAGGTTGGCGCCCGAGATTGCCACGGACAGGGGCAGACCGGTCCGCTCGGTG
>NZ_JBHXSC010000137.1:0-3145 GCF_042716505.1 Streptomyces sp. NPDC058674 | reverse complement strand
CCCGGACCGCATCGGTCCGGGGCTCACGGGCTGTTCGGGGTGAGGCCTGATGTGACTGAGCGTTTCAGTTGGCGGGTTGAGCAAGGCCGTGCCTTGGCCCGGTACAGCGGCTGTACCGGGGCGTGATTGGTCGGGGCGAGCGCTGGTTCCAACTAGCGTGTCTTAACTCAGCGTTGCGCTCCAGAAGTCCCCGAGGGTATGGCTGGACGGCCGTGTCCAGTGCTGCGCGTAGGAGGGCGGCGAGTGCCCGTACCGCGCCGTCGTCGTACCCGGCGGCTTCCGCTTCGCGGGCGGCGAGGTCGAGTTGGGTGATGCCCTCGGTTCGCTGGCCGAGTCCGAGCAGTGCTTCGCCCTTGATGGTGAGCAGCAGGATGTGGGGATGTCGGTGGTGCCGGGTCGGTAGTGGAAGTCCAGAGCGTGGTTGGCGGTGGTGAGGGCTTGGTGCCAGTTGCCGGCGTCGGCCTGGTGGCGGGCGAGGTGCTGGGTGGCGAGGCGTTCGATCCTGTGGTCGCCGATCCGGCGGGCGAGGTCGGCGGCGCGTTCGCAGCTCTTCGCGGCCTGGGTCCAGCTGGCCGACGGTGGCTCGGGCCTGGGCGAGGACGATCAGGACGTTGGCCTCGGCGAACGCGTCGCTGGCGCGGGCGGCGAGCGCGGAGGCGGCCTCCAGGTGAACGAGCGCCTCGGGGGTGCGGTCTTCCTCGGTGAGGACCCAGCCGAGCATGTTGAGTACCCGGGCCTCGCCGTGCTCGTCGGCGGCGGCCCGCGCGGCCACCAGTGCGGTCCGAAGGAGCGGGGCCCAGCCGTCCCGGACGCGCCACACGATGAGCGGCCACATGGTCATGACGATGCGCCAGGTCCTTTCGTGCAGGCGGGCGGTGTTGGCGATGGCGACCGCCTGGGTGAGGTTGTCGCGCTCGGCGGTGAACCAGGCTACGGCGGCGGTCCGGTCGGCGAACTCCCGCACCGTGGCCGGCGGGAGGAAGTCGGCTGGGAGGGGGAAGCAGTCCTCCGAGCCGGGCTCGGCCGCCGCGATGGCGGCGGTGGCGGTGGCGGTGTAGTGGTCGAGGACGCGCTTGAGGGTGTCGGGGTGGGCGTTCAGGCTGCGGGCGTAGAGCCGCACAAGGTCGTGCATCGTCCACCGGCCGGGCGCCGCCTCGTTCAGCAGGTGTGCGGCCGTCAGGTGTTCCAGGGCGGTGTCGGCGCTAGCGGGGTTGGTGCCGGCCAGAGCAGCGGCGGTGTACCGGTCGGCGTGACTGCCGGGGTGGCGCCCGAGGGCGGCGAACAGGCGGGCGACGGGCTCGGGGAGCTGGCGTAGCGTCAGGTGCAGGGCGGCGCGGACGCCGGTGTCCTCCAAGTCCAGCAGGCCAAGCCGCCGTGTCGCGTCGGCGAGTTCGTCGGCCATCGCGGTCAGTGACCAGTCGGGCCGCCCAGCGAGGCGGGCGGCCACAACGCGTAGGGCCAGTGGCAGGCCGCCGCACAGCTCGGCCAGGTGCAGTGTGGCGACCGGCTCGGCGTGCACCCGGTCAGCGCCGAGGACCTGGGTCAGGAGCGTGGTGGCGTCCTGGGGGCCGAGGACGTCGACGGCAACGGGCCGGGCGGAGTCGGTGACGATCAGCCCCGCCAGGTGGTGCCTGCTGGTGACGACGGTGACGCAGCAGTCACCGCCGACCAGCACCCGTCGAACACGTCCTGCACTGGTCACACTGGCGCCGCAGGCGACAACACCAAGCCCGCATCAGCCACTGCAGACGCCGCGGACACACACCGCCAGAAACTGCTCAACAGCCAGAAGAAAGACCGTTGCTGTATTAGACCGTGTTCACGAGCGATCATGAACGTTCGCACTACTGGCAGTTGTGAGGGGATACGCAGGGTGGCTGGAGGATTCCGTTTCGAGGTTCTGGGCGCGGTTCGGGCATACCGGGGGGATGTCGAGCTGCGGGTGGGGCCGCCGCAGCAGCAGGCGCTGCTGTCGCTGCTGCTGCTGCGCGCCAACCAGCCCGTCTCCATGGAGATGATCGTCGGTGCGCTCTGGGCGGACGCGCCGCCGACCCGCGCGGTGAGCACCATCCGCACCTACGTCTGGCGGCTGCGCAAGCTGCTGGAGCCCGACGGCGCCCCGCCGACCGTCCTCGAACTGGCTGGCGACGGCTACCGGCTCGCCGTGCCCGGCGCGGCCCTGGACGTGCGCCGGGCCGAGGAACTGGCCGCCGAGGCCGCGCGCGCCTCCGCCGGTGGCCGGGCGCCGCAGGCCAGGCAGTTCCTGGCACGGGCCCTGGACCTCTGGCAGGGGGAGCCGCTGGCCGGGGTGCCCGGCCCGTTCGCGGAGCGGCAGCGCGTCCGGCTGGAGGAGCTGCGGCTGGCCCTGCTCGAAGAGCGCTTCGAGCTGGCCCTGGCACTCGGCCACCACCGCTCGGCCATCCCGGATCTGGTCGAGCTGACCGACGCGCATCCGCTGCGGGAACGCCCGTACGGCCTGTTGATGCGCGCGCTCTACGGGGCGGGCCGTCAGGCCGACGCCCTCGCGGTGTTCAGCCGGGTGCGTGACCTGTTGGTCGAGGAGCAGGGCATCGAGCCCGGCCCGGAACTGGCCGAGGTGCACCGGCGGATCCTCGTCGGCGACCCCGCGCTGACCGAGTCCGGCCAGGCACTGCCCGCGGAGCCGCCGGAACCGGGCGCCGACGGGGCCGCGGACGCTGACGGGTACCCGCCGGAGCGGGAGGACGGCGGGCCGGACCGGGAGGACGGCGGGCCCGACCGACCGAATCCGCCGCCCTCGGCGCAGGCGCACCAGACCGCCGCGCACCAGACCGCCGCGCACCCAACCGCCGCGCATCCGGCGGCGGCGGCACCGGTGCCCGCCCAGCTCCCCTACGACGCACCGGACTTCGTCGGCCGGACCGCGCAGGTCGACGCCTGGCACGCGCTGCTCACCGAACCGGTGCGCCGGACCCCGGTCGTGCTGGCCGCCGCCGGGATGGGCGGCGTCGGCAAGACCTGCCTCACCCTCCACATCGCCCATCGGGCCCGCGCCCACTACCCCGACGGCCAGCTCCACGCCGACCTGCGGGGCAGCGGGGCCGACTCGGCCAAGCCGGGTTTCGTCCTGGCCGGGTTCCTGGCCGCGCTCGGCGTGCCCGAGGAC
>NZ_JBHXSC010000136.1:0-3265 GCF_042716505.1 Streptomyces sp. NPDC058674 | reverse complement strand
CGGCGAGGCCGCCCACCGCGACGCCACCGCCGCCGCCACGGCCGCCCAGCGCGCCCGCAGCGAGGCGGAACACCTGCGGGCACGCCTCGGCGAGGTCCAGCAGGAGACCGCCGAGGCCGTCCGGGCCGGGTGGCTCGACGACACCGCCCCCGACGCCGACCCGGCCCGCGCCGCCCTGGCCGCCACCGACGCCGAGAAGACCGCCGTGGCAGCCTGGGACGAGGCCCGCGAGGCGGCCCGCACCACCGCCGAGGCGGCCCGCGACGCCGCCGCCGCCGAGTCCCGCGCCGAGCTGACCGCGGCCCGCGCCGCCGACGCCGCGGACGCCGCCGAAGCCGCCCACGAGGCGGAGTCCCGCGCCGCGCTATCGCTCGCCGGCTCCCCCCGCCTGGCCGCGCTCCTGGGCCTGCCGTCCGCCCCCGGCACGGCCCTGCCGCAGCAGCGCGCGGACTCCGGCGCACCGGACGCGGAGCCCGCGGCGTCCGGGGCCCCCGCCGGCGGCCTGACCGCCGAGGACCTCGACCGCAACGCCGACGACCTGCGCGCCCTGCTGGCCGACGGCGTCGCGTCCGCCGAGCGCCACCTGTTCGACCTGCGCACCGCCGCCGCCGACGACTCCCGCATCCTCGGCGCCCTCGGTGACGGCGGGCTGCTGCCGCCCGGCCCCGACGTCCTCGCCACCGTCGAGTACCTCGGCGAACAGGGCATCCCGGCGCTCCCCGGCTGGCGCTACCTCGCCCAGTCCGTGGACCCCGCCGACCACGCCGCGGTCCTCGCCGCCCGCCCCGAACTCGTCGACGGCGTCGTCATCACCGACCCCGACACGCACTCCCGGGCCCGCGCGGTCCTCTCCCAGGCGGCCCTGCTGCCCCGCTCCACCGTGGCCGTCGGTACGGCCGCCGCACTGCTGGCACCCGTACCGCCCGCCGGGGACTCCGACTCCGCCGTCTTCCTCGTGCCGCCGAACCCGGCCATGCACGACGAGCACGCCGCCGACGAGGAGCGCCAGGCCCTGCGCGCCCGTGCCACCGCCCGCGACACCGAGATCCGCGAACTCGCCGCCCGCCTCGCCGGCGACCGCGAACTCGCCGCCCGCCTCACCTCCTGGCGCACCGGCTGCCCGCCCGGCCGCCTCGCCGAGCTCGCCGGGCAGGCCGCCGCCGCCCGGTCGTTCGCCGAGGAGGCCGACGCCGAGCTGGCCGAGGCCCGTACCGTGCGCGCCGAGGCCGACGAGGCCGCCGCCGATGCCGCCCGGGTCCGCGACGAGCGCCAGGACACCGCCCAGCGCGCCCGCCGGGTCGCCGACGCCCTCGCGGGCCTCGCCTTCCGGCTGCGCGAGCGCGCCGGATGGCAGGCCCGCCTCCGCGAACTGGCCGACGAGGCCGCGGAGTCCGAGGCCCGCGCAGAGGTCTGCCTGGACCGGGCCCGTGCCGCCGACGAGGACCGCCGGGCCGCGCAGCGCGCCGCCGACGACGCCCGTCGCACCGCCCGCGCGCTGCGCGCGGAGCGCGCCGAGATCGCCGGCGCCCCCGACCCCCTCCCCGCGGACGACGGCACGGCCAAGGCGCCGCTGCCCGACCTGCGCGAGGCCTACCGGGCCGCCTCCCAGCTCTACGAGAAGGTCGGCGTCGGCGCCGACCTGCGCGCCGAGCAGGCCCGCGCCGAGAGCGACGAGAGCGCCGCCCTGGCCGAGCTGGACCGCCTCACCAACAAGGTCCGCACCCGGGCCGCCCAGCTCCTCGAAGGCACCGACGGCGCCGACGGCCCCTCCCGCCAGGCGGCCGCGGCCCGCGCCGAATCCCTCGTGCAGATGCTGGAGACCCGGGCCTCCACCGCCAGCGAGCAGCTCGGCCGGCTCCGGGGCGAGGCCGAACGCCACGCCCCCGCCGAGGGCGAGGCCCACACCGAGCTGCCCGAGGAACTGGTCCCCGAGGACGTCGAACAGGCCCAGGCCCTGCTGCGCACGGCCACCGCCCAGCTCGCCGCCCACACCGCGGCCGTGGAGGGCGCCCGGGCCGCCCACGCGGACCTGCTGCGCGCCCACCGCACCGCCGAGGAGGGCGCGGGCGGCTTCGAGGAGACCGCGGCCCTGCTGCGGGACCTCCTGCGCGACCACACCCACCCCGACGAGGACCAGGAGCCCGCGCCCCACCGCGGCACCCTGGAGGAGGCCCGCCAGTCGGCGACCGAGACCCGGCGGGCCCTGCGCGGCTGCGCGGCCGACCTCTCGGCCGCCGAGTCCGCCGTGCGGGAGGCCGCCGACGTCCTCGTACGGCACGCCAACGCCACCCGGTACGAGCAGGTGCGCACCCCCGCGCGCCAGCAGATCCGGGAGCTCCCTGCCTCCGCGCTGCCCGAGCACGCCGCCGCCTGGGCCACGGCCTTCGCGCCGCGGCTGCGCGTCCTCACCGACGAGCTGGCCCAGCTGGAGCGCAACCGGGACAGCATCGTCGACCGGCTGCGCGGGCTGGTCGAGTCGGCCCTGGCCACGCTCCGCTCCGCCCAGCGGCTCTCTCGGCTCCCCGAGGGCCTGGGGGAGTGGTCGGGCCAGGAGTTCCTGCGCATCCGCTTCGAAGAGCCCGACCAGGCCACCCTCACCGAGCGGCTCGGCGAGGTCATCGACGAGGCCACCCGCGCGGCCGTGAAGAAGAACAGCACCGCCTCCTTCGGCGAGGGCCGCCGCGACGGCATGTCCCTGCTCCTGCGGGGAGTCCAGGCGGCGCTGGAGCCGAAGGGGATCTCCGTCGAGATCCTCAAGCCGGACGCGGTGCTGCGGGCCGAGCGGGTGCCGGTGGGCCAGATGGGCGACGTGTTCTCCGGCGGGCAGCTGCTGACCGCCGCGATCGCGCTGTACTGCACCATGGCCGCGCTGCGCAGCAACGACCGCGGCCGCGACAAGCACCGCCATGCCGGCACGCTGTTCCTCGACAACCCGATCGGGCGGGCGAACGCCACCTACCTGCTGGAGCTCCAGCGGGCCGTCTCGGACGCGCTCGGCGTCCAGCTCCTCTACACCACCGGCCTGTTCGACACCACGGCCCTCGCCGAGTTCCCGCTGGTCATCCGGCTGCGCAACGACGCGGACCTCCGGGCGGGCCTGAAGTACATCAGCGTCGAGGAGCACCTGCGCCCGGGCCTCCCGCAGCAGTCCCCGGAGGCGGAGACCATCCACGGCGAGATCACGGCCACCCGGATGTTCCGCCGGTCCTGACGCCCGCGGAGGCGCCGACCGCCCCCGGTCGCGGCCACCCGCGCGGTGCGCGGG
>NZ_JBHXSC010000135.1:0-4216 GCF_042716505.1 Streptomyces sp. NPDC058674 | reverse complement strand
CTGGAACAGCACCCACAACTCATCCGGCACCAGCCGCTCAATGATCCCCACCATGACCGACAGCCTACCCGCGAAGCCCAAATGAGATGACTTCTAAGGCGGGCGGGAGCAAGGCCGGTGGAGCCCGCAGCAGTGCGGACGTAGGCCGGACGAACGGCGCCTGGTCCAAGCGGACAGCGCGCAAGAATGTCAATAGCCAACCGACGGTGGTGAAGGGGCGTGACCAGCGGAACGTCGGTGTGCCGAAGGTGGGCCCCGAGTCCGTGACGACCGGACGACGCGCGGATGGTGCAACCGTTTTCGCGGGACACGGTTGGTTCGGTCGGAGTACGAGCAACTTCATGGTTCCCGAGGGCACGACGCTGCACTTCTACATTCCCCACAAGAAGACGCTTGGTGATTCTGCGGGGAAGGCGGTCGAGCTGGGTAAGGGGGCCCCTGACGTCGAGGATGTATTCAAACCCGGAGATATTCTTCCGGATTACATCCTCGGCCCTCCGAAGGACCTCAATATCGTCAGCGGCAGTTGGACTGTGACGCGAGACGTCAACCTCAGCAAGCTGATCGGCAGAGGAATGGGGGATGTCCACTTGGCGATGTGCCGGGAGTTCAATCCCTTCGCCTGATCTAGTCCGAGAGGGCCCCTGCCGTTCAGGTACGGGCCCTCTCCCGTCGAATCGGAATGAACGCGTGCGGGTATGCTGGACCGCAGCGGCGACGATTGTTTGAAGAAGGGCTCCGATGACCTACTACCCGGATCTGGCAACCTACGACTACAACTACCACGAGCCCCCGCAGGGGCTCACTGTAGGTTGGTTGGAAGGAGACGAGGATTTCGCCGTCGGAGAGTCGAGCAATGAATTCGTTGCTAACCTCTTGGACCTCGGGGCGTTCCTGGACCACAAGGCGCGCGGATTTCACCATTGCACTATTTGTACGGTCCTCACCGAACCCATGGCTACTTCGCCTCGAACGGGTAAAAGCTATCCGCTGGGGCATGCGGAGATTCGTGCCACGGCGTCTGACGGGTCGCTTTACGTAGCCCCTAACCTGATCATTCACTATGTTCAGGAGCACGGCTATATTCCGCCTGCTGAATTCATCGAAGCGGTGTCCGTCGAGGTGTCCCGCCGATACTCGGCGGAATGACGCAGCGGAGGCCGGATGCGTGAGCAGCCGGCCTCCCTCTGTCACACGGTCGCCTGCCGCTAGGGTTTGTCTAACAACCGCCCGCTCGAGCTCGGTGCGCCAGTCTTTGGAGAAGCCGTAGGCGGCGTCGGCGGTCACCCACCGGAACGGGATCCGGTCCGTGATCGCCCGGCGGACCATGGCCTTGGCCATCACCGCCTTCGTCTCGAAGGCGACCTTGTCGTCGATGCCGGCGGCCCGGCACCGGTCGCGGTCATCCGTCCATGACGTGGGCAGATAGAGGCGGCGGTCGATCAGGGTGCGGCCACGGCCTCCGGCATAGGCGAGGAACACCCCGATCTGGGAGTTCTCCGTCCGGCCGGCGGTTCCGGAGTACTGGCGCTGGACTCGGCCGAGCGGACACCCTTCTTCAGGAACCCGGTGTCGTCCATAATCAGCACCCCATCCGGATCGCCGAGGTGCTCGATGACGTAGTCCCGCACGTCGTCCAGGACCTCGTCCGCGTTCCAGTCGATCCGGTTCAGCAGCCGGTGGATCCGGTCCGGGCCGCCATGCCCGGCCTCCTCGGCAAGCGTCCAGCCGTTCTCCGCTCCAGCGGAGCTATCAGCCCCCGCATATAGGCAAGAGCCGACTCCCGCGGCTCCGACCTGGAGAAACGGTGCACGAACCGCTCATGCAAGGACTTCAGTTCACCAGCCCACGACCGGGCATCAGCAAGTTCCCCACCATGACCTGACAAACGACCGACCTGCCCAACCGTCACGGCAAACACCGTTGCAGTACTAGGGCGAGGACTGCATCGCGGCCAGCCCCTTCGCCAGATCCTCCGCGTTCATGACCGGGGCGACCTCCACCTCGGCGTTGAACTCCAGGAGCAGGTCCTCGATCAGCGACGGCATGTGGGAACTGTCCTGGAGGTCGAAGACCATCCAGCAGGACCGCACGCCCTCGTGCAGCCCGAAGTAGGCGGCCTCCGGCTTCACCTTCTCCATCAGCTTCTTGATCGTCCGGGGCAGCGTGCCGGACTTGATGCCCTCATTGGTCGCGGCCGTGTCCATGTGCGCCCTGAGCATGACTCTCATGCGGGTCTCCTTCCGTTACGCCCACACTTGGCACAGGCGGCGGAGGCGGCAACATCTACGCCTCCGTCCGGGGCGGGCGCAGAGCCGGCCGACGGGGAGGGGCCGGAGGCGGCGCCGCGCGGGGGGCGTACCCGGGCAGGCGTGGGGAGCGCCTTCGGGGGGTAGCCGCCGGGGGCCGGGCGGATGTGATGCCCCCCGTCTGCCCTCCTCGACGGAAGGGCTGGTTCGATGACATCGGTCGTGCTTGAGTCAGCCGGCGGACCGGAACGCACGGGCAGGGGCCCGCTGCGGTCCGACGCTCCCGCCCCGCCGGTCACGAGCGGGCTTCTGACGGTGGGCGTGGAGGAGGAGTTCCTGCTCGTCGACCGGCGTACGCGCAGGCCGGTGGGCCGTGGTCCCCAGGTCCTGGAATCCGCGGCCACGCTGCTGGGCGACCGGGCGCAGCACGAGTTCTACACCGCCCAAGTGGAGACGTGCACGCTCCCTACGTCGAGGCTGCCGGAGCTGCGCGAGGACCTGGCGTGGCTGCGGACCGTGATGGGGAGGGCGGCGGACGGTGAGGGGTGCCGGCTGATCGCTTCCGGCACCCCGGCGCTCGCCCCGCAGGACCCGCTGGAGGTGACCGCCGGCGAGCGCTACCGGCGGATGGCCGTCCGTTTCGCCGGCGCGGTGGGCCGCTACGACGGGGTGGTGTGCGGCTGCCACATCCACGTCGGGGTGAGCGGCCGGGGCCAGGCGCTCGCGCTGGCCAACCACATGCAGCCCTGGCTTCCGGTGCTGCAGGGCCTCGCGGCCAACTCCCCCTTCGCCCGTGGCCGTGACACCGGCTACGCCGCCGGACGCGCCGCCGAGCACGCCCGCTGGCCCACCGTCGGCCCCGCCCCGGTCCTGGACGAGAGCGGTTACGAGCGCGTGGCCACGGCTCTCGTGCGGGGCGGAACCCTCCTGGACCGGCGGATGATCTACTGGTACGCCCGGCCGTCCGAGCACGTCCCCACCCTGGAGATCCGGGTGGCCGACGTCAACGCGGACCTCGACACCGTCATCCTGCTCAGCGCCCTCGTCCGGGGCCTCGCCGCCTCGTTCCTGTCCGACGTCGAGGAGGGCCTGCGGCCCGTGCCCCTCCTGGACGGCGCCCTCTTGGAGGCGCACCGCCTCGCCGCCCGGTACGGGCTCGAAGGCGAGGGCCTCGACCCGGCGACGGGCTGCCTGCTGCCCGCCCGCATCCTGGCCGAGCGGCTGCTGGCCCGGGCAGCGCCGGCTCTGGCCGCCGCCGGGGACCTCGGCTTCGTCGAGCAGCATCTGCGCCGGCTGCACACCCGCGGGGGTGGCGCAGCCCGGCAGCGCGCGGTCCACGCCCGCCACGGACGGTGCCGCGACATCGTGGACAGCCTCGCCGACGCCACTACGGGCGTATAGGAACTGTCTGGAGTTCCCGGCCTCCCCGGAGTCGCGGCACGACCATCGATTCACGATCAACTTCTCTGATCTCACCCGCAGTTGAATCCGTCATCGGCGCGCGGCTTGCGTCCGGGTGGCGGGGGCGGTGTTGCCGCGTGAATATTTCACTGATTTTCCTCTGGCGTGCGCGCGGCTCCAACAATCGCGCTTGCCCGAGTTGAAAGAGCACAAACGAAACGTCACGGGCTGTAGCGCCCCATCCGCCAGGTTGACTGCTTCAATGCGTTTGGTGGCCGAAATACCGTCCATCCGAGCCCCGTGAGGAGCGGCGTCGGCACACAGAGTAGTCTATCGGGCTGCTTGACACGGGACGTCCCTCCCTCCCTAGAGTGGGGCCCGCCGGATAGGGATCCGGCTTGCTCCACCGAGGAACAGTGCACCCGGATTTCGCACGCATTCCCCTTGAGATGAACTCTGCTCCAAGGGGGTCCGCATGGTGTGGAGGAAATGTGGCTCATTCACCCGTCAGTATCCTTTCCCGGGTAGATTTCAACGGGAATCCATTAACCGAAGAGCTGTTGTGG
>NZ_JBHXSC010000134.1:0-4711 GCF_042716505.1 Streptomyces sp. NPDC058674 | reverse complement strand
GGCCCGGACGCCCCCATCATCACCACCGACGCCCGCCACCGCGCGGACGCCAAGAGCGCGCTCATCACGCTCGTCGAGCACGCCCTCATGGCACGGCTCAAGTAGCACGCTTTCACGCGTCGCGCGCTGGGGCGGGCTGTGTCGTGCGACACGGCCCGCCCCTGTCGTTCATAACGTTTCGACAGAGAATTCACGCCGGACGGCGACAGGGTGCGTTCGGTTGGTGCCGCTACGCTCACAACTCCCCCCATATTTGCCGCACGAAGCTCTTTATGTCCGATTTATGTAGGGCATAAGGTTCTGGGAATGGCCGGTTTCAACTGTTTGGAACACGGCCGTTAACCGTGCTGGAATTCAACGAACCAGCTAGTAGCACCGCGGAGAGGTTGTTGGTCGAGTGAGGCGAAGCAACGCAAGCCCCGCGGATGAACCCGCGCGCGGCAACTTCACCCCGCCGCCGAGAGTGGGCACGTCGCCCGTCGACGCGCCCGTGGAACCGCCCGCGAGCGGCGGCAGCACCAGCAGGTTCTCGCCCCGCAACTGGCGCGTGCCGACCCGCCTGAACGCCATCCTGCTCGTGCCCGCCCTCGTCGGGCTGGTCATGGGCGGCTTCCAGGTGAAGGGCTCCATCGACACCTGGAACGAAGCCCAGGACGCCGAGAAGATAGCCAGGGTCGTCCAGGCCTCCTCCGAGTACAGCCAGGCGCTGCTCAACGAGCGCGACCTCACGGCCGAGCCGCTGCTGAGCGGCGACACCAAGAGCGAGGCGGTCACCAAGGCCTACGCGGCGACCACCGCCGCCAAGGCCAACTTCGACAAGTCCGTCAAGGACATGCCCAAGAACCAGGGCATGGAGCGCCGCCTGGAGCTCTTCCGCGCGGAGGAGCCCAAGCTGGAGGTGGTCCGCAAGTCGGCCTACCTGGCGGCGATCGAGACCACGAAGAAGAACCTCCCCAAAGAAGCGGGCCCCATCCCGACTGAAGAGGGCTATGTGCTGGTCCAGCACTACCTCATGCAGTTCGCGAACGAGCTCGGCCTCGGCACCGGCAACGTCACCTCGTACGGCCGCATGGTCTACGCGATCCAGCTGGCCAAGGCGGCGAACTCGCTGCAGCGCGCGGTCGGCACCCACCTGCTGGTCCGGCCCAGCGCCGTCGAGGAGACCCGCAAGGCCCAGCTGATCGCCTTCTCCTCGTACAACTACCTCGAAGAGATAGCCATCGGCGAGTACGTCGCCGCGGGCACGGAGGCGGACACGAACCGCCTCAAGGAGGTCATGGCGGCGAAGGCCGAGGACGGCGCGGCCAAGCTCGCGAAGGCCAAGGGCGACGCGGAGCAGGCCGGCACCGCCTTCCGGCCGCCGCCCGTGGTCAACGGCTCCGCGCTCATCGGCATGACGGAGGCCATCGCCGGCGGTGACAACAAGGCCAGGCTCGCCGCCAACGGCGTCACGCCCACCGCCTGGCAGGCCGCCGCCACCGCGAAGTTCGACGGCTACGACGAGATCGAGAAGGAACTCCTCGACAAGGCCGTCAAGGACGCCGTCGCGGTCTCCGACGAAGCCCGCGGCGACGCCATCATGAACGGCGCCATCGTGGTCGTGGCCCTGCTCGCCGCCTTCATCCTGGCCGGCCTCATGGCCCGCCAGATGGGCCGCGCGATGCGCCGGCTGCGCTCCGCGGCCTTCGACATCGCCGAGCAGCGCCTGCCGATGCTCGTCGACCAGCTCTCGCGCACCGACCCGGGCAAGGTGGACACCCGTGTCCACCCGATCCCGATCGACTCCCGGGACGAGATCGGCGAGGTCGCCCGCGCCTTCGACCAGGTCCACCGGGAAGCGGTGCGGCTCGCGGCCGAGCAGGCGCTCCTGCGGGGGAACGTCAACGCGATCTTCACGAACCTCTCCATGCGCAACCAGTCGCTGATCGAGGGCCAGCTGACCCTCATCACCGACCTGGAGAACAACGAGGCGGACCCGGACCAGCTGGAGAACCTCTTCCGCCTGGACCACCTGGCCACCCGCATGCGCCGCAACGGCGAGAACCTCCTCATCCTCGCGGGCGAGAACCCGGGCCGCCGCTGGGACCAGCCGGTCCCCCTGGTCGACGTCCTGCGCGCCGCCTCCTCCGAGGTGGAGCAGTACGAGCGCATCGAGCTCTCCGGCGTCTCGGACGCCGAGATCCACGGCCAGGCCGTGACCGACCTCGTGCACCTCCTCGCCGAGCTGCTGGAGAACGCCACCACGTTCTCCTCCCCGCAGACCAAGGTCCGCGTCAACGCGACGCGCCTTCCGGACGGCCGCGTGATGGTCGAGATCCACGACAAGGGCATCGGCCTCACGGCCGAGGACTTCGCGGACATCAACCACAAGCTGGCCAACCCGCCGACCGTGGACGCCGCGATCTCGCAGCGCATGGGCCTGTTCGTGGTCGGCCGGCTGGCGGACCGCCACAGCATCCGCGTCCAGCTGCGCCCCTCGGGCGAGGCGGCCGGCACCACCTCGCTGGTCATGCTCCCCGACGCCATCACCCACGGTGGCGGTGGCGAGGGCCTCCCGGAGGACGACTTCACGGTCTCCCAGATCATCCCGGAGCAGTCGACGCAGTCGGCGCCCCAGCTGCGCACGGCCGCGGAGCTCGGCTTCGACGACTCCCGGTACGACCAGCAGGGCGCCGGGGTCGACCCGGTCGTCCGGTCCCTGGGCCGCGAGGAGCGCCGGGCGGCGCTGGAGGCCCAGGCCGGCTACCCGCAGGGGCAGCAGGAGCACCAGGGCCGGCAGTATCCGGAACCCCAGCCCGAACACGGGTACCAGCCGTACCAGGACTACCCGCAGCAGCCCGGGCAGGGATACGAACCCCCGTACGAGCAGCAGCAGGCACAGCCCGGCTTCGACGCCTACCCGCAGCAGGACTACGCCTATGCGGAAGACAGTTACTCGGATCGGCAGCAGGACGCCCCTGCCTACGACGGCGGCTACGAAGCCCCGTCCGCGCAGGCCGAGTGGCCCGGTCAGAACACCTATCCGGCTGCCTACCAGCAGGATTACGGGACCGAATCGGAATCCCCGACCGGTCCCGAACAGGCTCCGGAACGCGTAGGCTTCGACCGTCCGGATACCGCTGCGGACGCCGGCCACAAGATGACCGGAGCAGGTCTGCCGCGGCGCGGCAGCCAGCAGCAGTGGCAGCCGGCGCAGAAGGAAGCGGAGTCCACCGGATCCCTCTTCGAACAGCGGCCGCAGCGTCAGCAGCAGCCCGCTGAAGCGGAGCGGGCCCCGGAGGAAACTGAAGGCACCGCCGCCTGGCGCTCGCGCAACGACGAGCGCTGGCAGCAGGCCGGCAAGCTCCGCGAGCCGAAGGCGGGCGGGGTCACCCCGTCCGGTCTCCCTCGGCGGGTACCCAAGGCCAACCTGGTCGAGGGTGCGGCGGAGACGACCCCGCAGGGCGGCCCACAGGTCTCCCGCGCCCCGGAGGACGTACGCGGCAGGTTGAGCAACCTGCGGCGCGGTGTCCAGCAGGGACGCAGCGCGGGTTCCGAGCAGTCAAGTAACAGCTATGACCAGGAGCGTTAGTGTGAGCCCGATGAGCCAGGCGGCACAGAACCTGAACTGGTTGATCACCAACTTCGTGGACAACACCCCCGGGGTGTCCCACACGGTGGTGGTCTCCGCCGACGGACTCCTTCTGGCGATGTCCGACGGGTTCCCCCGCGACCGTGCCGATCAGCTGGCGGCCGTGGCCTCCGGTCTGACGTCGCTGACCGCCGGCGCCTCCCGGATCTTCGAGGGCGGCGCCGTCAACCAGACCGTGGTCGAGATGGACCGGGGGTTCCTGTTCCTCATGTCCGTCTCGGACGGTTCCTCGCTCGCGGTGCTCGCGCACCCCGAGTGCGACATCGGTCTCGTGGGCTACGAGATGGCTCTTCTGGTGGATCGCGCGGGCAGTGTCCTCACCCCGGACCTGCGCGCGGAGCTGCAGGGAAGTCTTCTCAACTAGCAGACAGGCAGTGCGTTTCGCGTCATCGCACCATAGGGTGCGGTGGCGCGGCCCGACAGGGAGCACCGCGTACTTGGAGTCGGAGGAGGAAACGTGACAACACCCGGAGGACATCCTTATGGCGGCGCGCAGCAGCCGCAGGGTGGGCACGACCAGAACCGCTTCAACTTCCCGTCTGCTCCCAGCCGGCCCGTGTCGGAGCACAACCCGTACCAGCAGCAGCCGTACGGACAGCCCCAGCAGTACCAGCAGCCCCAGCAGCCCCAGCAGCCTCCGCAGCAGCCGCCGCGCGCCACGCGCCAGCCCGCTCCGAAGGCACACAACCCGCTGGTGCGTCCGTACGCGATGACCGGCGGCCGGACCCGGCCGCGCTACCAGCTCGCCATCGAGGCGCTGGTCAGTACCACGGCCGATCCCGCGCGGTTGCAAGGGCAGTTGCCCGAGCACCAGCGCATCTGCCGTCTGTGCCAGGAGATCAAATCCGTCGCGGAGATCTCGGCACTCCTCTCCATTCCTCTTGGTGTCGCCCGCATCCTCGTCGCCGACCTGGCGGAGGCGGGCCTTGTCGCCATTCACCAGCCCGGCGGCGACGAGTCTGCCGGCGGCCAGCCAGACGTGACACTGCTCGAAAGGGTGCTCAGTGGACTTCGCAAGCTCTAGCGGCGGAGCGGCTCCTCGCTCCACCACCTCCGCGAAGATCGTGGTGGCGGGCGGCT
>NZ_JBHXSC010000133.1:0-4894 GCF_042716505.1 Streptomyces sp. NPDC058674 | reverse complement strand
GGGGGGGGGGGGTGGTGGGGGGTGGGGGGGGGGGGGGGGGGGGGGGGGGGGGGGGGGGCCGGGGGGGGGGGGGGGGGGGGGCCCCGGCCCGTTCGCGCGCGTCCCGCCGGGGGCGGGTCAGCCCTTGCTGATCTCCCAGAAGCGGAAGACCGTCGAGGCGTCCAGCGACCACTGGAGGCCGGTGACGTTGGGGCGGGTCACCGCGTACTGCTTGCTCTGCCACAGGGGCAGCAGCGGGACCTCCTCGGCGACGATGTCCTGGAGGCGGTTGAAGTCCGTGACGGCGGCGGCGCGGTCGGACTTCGCGGCGGTCGACGGGATGATCGTCCCGCTGATCTCCTTGTTGTCGTAGTTGTTGCGCAGGACGTTGTCCGGCCCGAAGAACGGCTGGGTGAAGTTGTCGGCGTCCGGGTAGTCCGGCACCCAGCCCTTCACGTAGACGCCGTACTTGCCGGCCTGGATGTCCTTCTCGTACTGGTCGAACTCGACGGACTTGACGTCGGCTTCGAACAGCCCGCTCTCGTTGAGCTGCTTCGCGATGAGCGCGAACTCCTGGTCCGTGGAGGGGCCGAAGCGCGACGGCGTCGAGTACAGGGTGATCTTCACCTTGTCCTTGATGTTGGCGGCGCGCAGGACCGCCTTGGCCTTCTCGGGCTGCGGGCTGCCGCCGTAGCGGTCGAAGAAGGCCGTGTTGTGCGAGGCGATGCCGGCCGGGACGATCGAGTACAGCGCCGTCGCGGTGCCGTCGTAGACCTCCTTGACCAGGGCTTCCCGGTCGACGAGGTAGGCGATGGCCTTGCGGACGGGGAGCTTCCCGGCGACCGGGTCGTTGACGTTGAAGACGAGGTGCTCGACCTCGGCGCCGGCGCCTTGGACGACCTCGACCTTCTGCTCGCCGGTCTTGGAGGCGAGGCCGGCGATGTCCTTGGCCGCGAGGCCGCGGAAGGCGAAGTCCACGTCCCCGCTTTCGAGGACCTTGCGCAGGGCGGCCTGGTCCTCGTTGAAGAACTTCATGGTCACGCCGGTGTTCTTCGGCTTGGCCTTGCCGCTGTAGGAGGCGTTGACGGAGAAGCTGGCGCTCTTGTCGTTGATCGAGTCCAGCTTGTACACGCCGGAGCCGACGGCCTTGCCGTCGGTGCGGAGCTTGTTCGCGGGGTACTCGGTGTGGTCGACGATCGAGCCCGCGCCCGAAGCGATCTTGCTGGGGAAGGTCGCGTCGGAGGTCTTCAGCCGGAAGACGACGGTCTTGTCGTCGGGCGCCTCGATGGTGTCGATCGACGAGAGCATCACGGCGGGGCCGTTGTCGTCGTTGATCTTCAGGGTCCGCTCGAAGGAGTGCTTGACGTCCTTGGAGGTGAGGCTGTTGCCGTTGCTGAACTTCAGGCCGGTGCGCAGGGTGCACTTGTACACCTTGCTGTCGGCGCCCTCGAACGCGCAGGTCTGCGCGGCGTCGGGCTCCGGCGTGGTGCCGCCCTTGGGGAAGCTCAGCAGCGACTGGAAGACGTTGTTGAAGAGCAGCCAGGAGCCGGGGTCGTAGCCCGACGCGGGGTCGGTCGCCTTCACCTTGTCGGATATCCCCATGACCACGCCCTTGCCGCTGCCGGCATTGGAGCCGTCGGTCGAACCGCAACCGCTGAGCAGCGCGGCGGCGGTGGCTGCGCCGAGCGGGGCCGCCAACCACTGGTTACGTCTCATCACGCGAATCCTTCACAGTCTCACTGAATCGTTGCGCCGGCCCGCGACGTCCGCTGCCGGTGTGCTGCCGGGGTGCTGCCGGTCTCAGCCGCCGACACCTCGGCCGAGCTCCCAGAGCTGGAGGTCGGAGATGGCGTTGACCGACCATTCCGCTCCGGTGATCCCGTCGCGTGCGGCGACGTACTGCTTGCCCTGCCACAGGGGCAGGACGGGTACGTCCTCGGCGACGATGTCCTGCATCTCCTTGATCGCGGGGAGGGCGACCGTGCGGTCGACGGCTCGCCGGGATTCGGGGATGAGCTTGGTGCGCACCGCGGCGTTGGCGTACGGCGTGCCCAGGAAGTTGTCCTGCTCCAGGAACGGGGCGAGGAAGTTGTCGGCGTCCGGGAAGTCGGGGAACCAGCCGAGCCCGTAGGCCGCGTGGTCGCCCTTCTTCTGCGCGGGGCGGAAGTCGGCCCAGTCGCTGCCCTGGACGGTGATGTCGAACAGCTGGGTCGCGTTGAGCTGGGCCTTGAGGGCCTCGAACTCGGCCGCGGTGCCGTCGCCGTAGTGGTCCTTGGTGTAGTGCAGGGTCAGCTTCACCGGGGTCTTGACGCCGGCGTCCTTCAGCAGGGACTGGGCCTTGGCGGTGTTGGCCTCGCCGTACTTGCTGAAGAAGGAGTTGACGTGGCCGGGCACGGTGGTGGGGACCAGCGAGTAGAGCGGCTGGGCAGCCTTGCCGTAGACCTTGGTGATGAGCGCGTTGCGGTCGACGGCGGCGGCGAGGGCCTGCCGTACGGCCTTGTCCTTGACGACCGGGGCCTCGGTGTTGAAGCCGAGGTAGCGGATCTCCAGTCCGGCCAGCGGGACCAGCCTGACGCCCTTGGGCGGCTTGGCGGAGTACTCGGTGACCTGGGCGGGCGACAGGGTCCGGGAGACCACGTGGATGGAGCCGTCGGTGAGGGCCTTGCCCATGCCGGCGGAGTCCGCGAACACGCGGAGCTCCGCCTTGTCGTTCTGGAGCTTCAGGTCGCCCTTGTAGTTCGGGTTCTTGGTGAAGACCGCGCGGACCAGCTGGTTGTCCTTGACCTCGGGCTTCATCGTGTACGGGCCCGAGCCGTCGACGGAGAAGCCCTCGCGGAGCTTCTTCGCGTCGTAGTTCTTCGCGCTGACGATGCCCGCGGCGGGGGTGGAGAGCTTGTACGGGAAGGTCGCGTCCGGCGTCGTCAGGTGGAAGACGACGGTGTCGTCGCCCTTGGTCTCGACGGTGTCGATGGTGGAGAGCAGCGCGGAGGGGCCGTTCTCGTCCTTGATGGCGAGGACCCGCTCGATGGAGAACTTGACGTCCTGGGCGGTGAGCGGTTCGCCGCTGGCGAACTTCAGTCCGGGGCGCAGGGTGCAGCGGTAGCTCTCGTTGCCGGTGTCCGTGAAGCGGCAGTCGGAGGCGGCTTCGGGGACGGGCTGGCCGCCGCCGCGCGGGGTGTGCATCAGCGTCTGGACGGTCTGGCGCAGCACGTTCCAGGCTCCGGCGTCGTAGGCGTACGCCGGGTCGAACGGTGCGGGGGCGAAGTCGGCCGCCTCGAACCGGTCGGTGGTCCCGACGACGATCGCTCCGGATCCTGCTCCTCCGCCGCTCGCGCTGCCGCATGCGGCGAGCGTGGGCGTGAGCAGTCCGGCCGCGGCCGTCAGCACCATGGTCTTGCGGTTCATGCTGGAAGTACTCCCTGTAACCGGCACGTGCTCAAAGCGGCGTCAAGGGCACTTCGCGGCGGTCGCCCGTTCGGGGCGGAACGATCGGGCCGGTGATGTGACGATCGGTCCACGCGGTCACGGCACAGGGGTGTGTGTCCGGGACGGCTGAGGTGCGGCGAAGTACCCGCGTTGACACTAGTGGCCCGGGACGGGATGGCTGGAACTGGCCGGACTTGGGGCGTAATCGCACCGTGATGGGAGCGGACTGGCTGTTCACGCAGGAGTCGCCGCAGATTCGGTCAGGAGCTGATCAATCCGGACACAAGGGAAGCGACAGGAGCCCTCGGGCGGTCCGGCGAGGGGTCGCACGGGTGACCAAGGTCACCCGGGCATCATTCCGGCAGGGGGATGGAATTTCAGCCTCCGGGGGCTCCGGCGGAAGATCCTTCCGTGGGGGCTCGATCCCACGACCATACGTTCGGTGCACAGAGCGTGTGGTGACGTGCGCGTTCAGTTCATCCGGGCGATGAGGGAGCGCAGGAACGCCAGGTCCACGTCCTCCAGCGAGCGGACGACGGTACGGCCCGGAGCCGGGGAGATCAGGCCGACCGACGGGATGGCCACGACGCGGCAGCCCGCGGCCTCCGCGGCGGCCACGCCCGTGGCGGTGTCCTCGATGACCGCGCACCGCGAGGGGTGGGCGCCGAGGGTCCGGGCGGCGAACAGGTAGGGATCCGGGTGCGGCTTCGTGCGCGGCACCTCGTCGCCGGCCACCGTCATCGTGAAGCGGTCGTGACCGAGCGTGAGCAGGACGTGGTCGATGACGCGGCGGTGGGAGGCCGAGACCAGGGCGGTCGGCACGTTGTGCGCGGCCAGTTCGGCGAGCAGGCGCTCCGCGCCGGGCATGAGCGGCACCCGGTCGGCGATGCGCGCCTCGAAGCGCTCGTTGAGCAGGACGCTCAGCTCGGCCAGGCCGATGGCGGCGCCGGTGGACTCGATCAGGAAGGCGGCGCTGCGGCTCATCGGGCCGCCGACGACCACATCACGCCAGGCGTCCTCGAGCCGGTGGCCGAGTTCCAGGAAGATCTCGGCTTCGATCTCCCACCAGAAGCCCTCGGTGTCCACGAGGGTGCCGTCCATGTCGAGCAGCACCGCCTGGAGGGCCGAGTCGTCGGCCGTACGGGTGACGGGGGCGGGAACCGTGCTCGTCATGCGCACACCTCTCTCTGGGGGACGAGAAGGCCGGTCACCTCTTGCCGCGGGACGTGCCCGGGGAACAGGCGACCGGCCTGTATGGGACCGACAAGTGTACGTCGGCCCGCGTCAGCGTGCGTTGAAATACTTCGCTTCGGGGTGGTGGATCACGATCGCGTCGGTGGACTGCTCGGGGTGGAGCTGGAACTCCTCGGAGAGGTGGACTCCGATCCGCTCGAGCCGCAGCAGGTCGGCGATCTTGGCGCGGTCCTCCAGGTCGGGGCAGGCGCCGTAGCCGAGGGAGAAGCGGGCCCCGCGGTACTTGAGGTCGAAC
>NZ_JBHXSC010000132.1:0-5080 GCF_042716505.1 Streptomyces sp. NPDC058674 | reverse complement strand
GTGAGTTCCTAGACAGCTCCCACCACACCGGAGGTCTTCGTCATGTTCAAGACCTGCCGAGTGTCAACAACGCTCGTGATCAATACAGCTAGGCCTTCCCGTGGCGTGCCGGCCCGCGCCGGGTCTCGCGAGCCCCGGCGCGGGCGGCGCGGTCCGGCGCGGTCCGTGCGCTCGTCGCGCCGGGATGCACCGGCCCGCCTACGCTGGAGGGGACCTTTGCCCTCCCCCACGGCGGAAGGGGGCAGCCATGGCTCCCCTCTCGAAGGCGGGTGCGGCACTGACCGCGCTCCGCGAGGACCTGGCCGGCGAGGTGTTCGCGCCGGGGGACCCCGGCTACGACGGGGCCCGGAGCGTGTTCAACGCCCTGGTCGACCGCCGTCCCGCCGTCATCGCCCAGTGCGAGAGCGAGGCCGACGTGGTCACCGCGGTGCGGTTCGCCCGTGGACTGGACCTGTCCGTCGCCGTCCGCGGCGGCGGCCACAGCGTGGCCGGGAACGCCAGCGGAGACGGCGCCCTCGTCGTCGACCTGCGCCGGATGTGCGAGGTGACCGTCCATCCGGCGGCCAAGGCGGTGCGGGTCGCCGGCGGAGCGACCATGAGCCACCTGGACCGGGCCTGCCAGCCCCACGCGCTCGCCACCACGGGCGGCCGCGCCTCGACCACCGGCGTCGGCGGCTTCGTCCTCGGCGGCGGATCCGGCTGGCTGGACCGCAAGTTCGGCCTCGCCGTGGACAACCTGCTGGGCGTGGACCTGGTCACCGCCGACGGCGAGACCCTCACCGCGACCGCCGAGGACCACCCCGAGCTGTTCTGGGCCCTGCACGGGGGCGGCGGCAACTTCGGCGTCGCGACCTCCCTGACGCTGCGCCTGCACGACCTGCCCGCCATGTCGATCGCGATGCTCATGTACGCCCCGGAGCACGGGCCCGAGGCCGCCCGCACCTTCCGGGACCTCGTCGAGAACGGCCCGGTCGAGGCGAGCGGGGGCATCCTCTACCTGACCGCCCCGCCCGAGCCGTTCGTCCCGCCGCACCTCGTCGGCACCCTCCTGTGCGGCATCCTGCTGACCTACGCGGGGCCCGAGGAGCCGATGCGCGAGCTGGCCGGTCCGCTGCTGGCGATCCCGCACGAGGTGGAGATCGTCACCGCCATGCCGTACGCGGACCTCCAGTGCATGATCGACGACCCCCCGGGGATGCGGAACTACTGGTCCGCCGAGTACCTGACCGGGCTGCCGGACGAGCTGGTCGACGTCTTCTGCGCCCGCGCCCGCTCCATGCCCGTCCCGACGGGCACCCAGCACATCCTCTTCCCCCTGGGCGGGGCCATCGCCGACGGCCCGGCCCACTTCCCCGTGCCGTACCGGGACTCGCCCTGGGCGGTGCACCCGTTCGGCATCTGGGAGGACCCCGCCGACGACGAGCGGTGCCGGCAGTGGGTGCGGGACGTCCGGGCCGACGTGCGGCCGTGGAGCACCGGTGCGGTGTACCTCAACTTCACCGGCGACGAGGGGTCGGAGCGGGTGGCGGCGGGGCTGGGCGAGGAGAACCTGCGCCGGCTGGGAGACGTGAAACGGCGGTACGACCCCGACAACGTCTTCCGCTTCAACCACAACATCAAGCCCCGCTGACCCCCTGATAGCGTCCCGCGATATGGACAACCAGGGCGGGATCACGGTTCAGCGGGCACTGGAGCTGCCGGGGCTGCGCAGCGGACTGCCCGAGGTGGTGGCCTGCGCCGACCGGTTGGGCCGCACCGTCCGCTGGGTGCACGCGGGCGAGGTCCCCAACATCGCGTCCCTGCTCAAGGGCGGCGAGCTGCTGCTGACCACGGGCCTGGGCCTCGGCACCCGGCCCGCCGATCAGCGTGCCTTCGTACGCCGCCTCGCCGACCGGGGGATCGCCGCGCTCGTGGTCGAGCTGGGCCCGCGCTTCACCAGGCTGCCCGCGACCCTCGTGGAGACCGCGCGGACGGCCGGCCTGCCCCTGGTCCAACTCCATCGGGAGGTCCCCTTCGTCACCGTCACGGAGGAGGTCCACACCGAGATCGTCAACGGCCACTACGCCCTGCTCCAGCGGGCCGAGGAGGTCCACCGGCGGTGCACGCAGGCCCTGCTGGGCGGCGGCGGCATCCCGCAGGTGCTGCGCATCCTGGCGGACTTCACCGCGAACCCGGTCTTCCTGGAGACCCCCGACGGCCAGCTGCTGTACGCGGCCGCCAGCTCGGCCGGGGACGCGGGCGCGGACCCGCTCCAGGTGTGGGAGGGCCTGCGCGGCCAGCGCGAGGTCGAGGCCTCGGCCAACACGGTGGTGGTCGACGTGCCGGGCGGCGGCCACGGCACGGGCTCGGTCCGCGCCCGGGTCGTCCTGGTCGGGGTCTCGGCTCCGCTGGCTCCCGTGCACCGGATGGCAGCGGAACGCACCGCGGGCGTCCTGGCCGTCGTCCTCATGCAGGCGCGGCAGGAGGACGAGCTCGCGGCGCGCGGCCGGGGCGACTTCCTGACGGACCTGGCCGAGGGCCGCATCTCGGCGGAGGACGCTCCCGCGCAGGCCCGCGTCCTGGGCTTCAAGCCGGGCGCGGGGCCGCTGCTGCCGGTGGTCATGCGGCTGGGCACGGACCTGGGCCCCTCCGGCAACTGGGCCGTGCTGGCCCGCGCGGTGCTCGAAGAGCTGTCCTCCGTCGGCGTGCCGGTGCTGCTGGGTGTGCGGCCGGTCGAGGGCCGCGTCCCGCTGCTGGTCTCGCTGCGGGCGGAGTCGGAGCGTACGGCGGTGGCCGACCGGGTCGCGCTCGCGCTGCGGGCGGGCGTGGAGCGGGCGGGCCTCGACCGCGCCGCCGCGCCGCCGGCCGTGGTCGTCGGCGTCGCGGGCGGCTGGGCGGCCGCATCGGCGGGGCTGCGGCACGCGGCGGAGACCGCCACGGCGGCCCACGGCCTGCCCGCCCGCCCCTGGTACGACGCCCGGCGCCTGGACATCGACCTGCTGCTGTGGCGGCTGCGCGAGCACCCCGACCTGGCGGCGTTCGTGGACCGCGCGATCGGTCCGCTCCGGGCGCACGACGTGGCCTCGCGGCCGCCGCTGCTGCCGACGCTGGAGACGTACCTGGCCCATGCGGGCCGCAAGGCGGAGACGGCTCGCGAGCTGCACCTGAACCGCCAGACGCTGTACAACCGGCTGGCCCGCATCTCGGAGCTGCTGGGCACGGACCTGGACGACCCGGAGACGGTGCTCTCGCTCAGCCTGGCCCTACGAGCCCGCCGCCACACCACCACCCCGTAGACGGCGCCGCCCGCGGCCGCCCTCCCGCGAACCCGCAGACGGCGCTCCCGCCCCACCCGGGCCCGCGAGCCCGCCGCCCCACCGCCACCCCTCGGGCGGGGCCGCCCGCCCGGCCGGCCGGCGATCGGGGGCTCCGCCCGGGCCGGCCCGGCCGGAGCCGCGGCCCGAGCGGCCGCCGCCCGGCGCGGGGTCCGCTCCGGCCCCGCCGGCGGTCGGGGCGGGGTCCCGGTACGCGGGCCGCACCCGGCGGGCAGGCCGGCCGGCGGGAGTTCAGCGCCCGCGTTCCACCAGCTCGTCGTACACCGACAGGACCTGCGCCACCGTGTCGTCCTCCGACGGCCACGTCGCCGCCTGCGCCCGCCCCGCTTCGGCCAGCGCCGCCCGCCGGGCGCCGTCCCGCAGCAGCTCCGCCACGGCGTCGGCCAGTGCCGCCGGGTCCCCGTACGGGACCAGGGCCGCGCCCTCCCCCACCAGTTCCGGCACGCCGCCCACCGACGTGGCGACCAGCGGCACCCCCGCCCGCAGTGCCTCCTGCGCGAGCGGTGCCCGCCCCTCCCAGCGGCTCGGCAGCACCGCCACGTCCGCCGCGGCCATCAGGTGCGCCGCGTCCCGGCGGCGTCCGAGCAGCCGGACGGGGAGGCCCTCGGCCTCGATCCGCCGGGACAGCTCCGCCCGCAGCGGCCCCTCCCCCGCGATGACGAGCAGCGGGGCGGGCTCCAGAGCCCGCCATGCGCGCGCCGCGTCGAGCAGGACGGAGTACCCCCGGTGCGGCACCAGGCTCCCGACCGCGATCAGCAGCGGCCTGCCCACCGCGCCGAGGTCCGCCCGTACCTTCCCGGGGTCGGCGGGCTCGGGGCCCTCGGGCGCCCGCGGGACCGCCACCGGCGCCAGCCGGGCGTCGCGCGCACCCCGGAGCCGGGCGAGGTCCACCTGGTTCGAGGAGGCTCCCAGGACCACCGCGGCGGCCCGCGCCACGTGCCGTTCCAGCAACCGGCTCAACCGCCCGAGCGCGCCGGCGGCGGGGCCGTCGCCGTGCCAGCTCACCACCAGCGGCACGCGGCGCCCGCGCAGGGCCAGCGCCGCCCGCATCCCCGCCCGTACGCCGTGCGCGTGCACCACGTCGGCCGCCGCGCAGGCAGCCCGCAGCGCGCTCGCCGCGTCGGGCTCGAACCGCGCGCCCGCGCCGGTGAAGTCGTACTCGCCCTCCGCGGCGACGGGCGCGCACACGGTGACGCGCACCCCGCGGGCGGCCAGCCCGGTCGCGAGCGAGCGCACGTGCGCGCTGCTGCCCGCGCCCGCACCGGCGCCGAGTACGTGGACGGTGCGGAGCGGCGGCCGGCCGTAGGGCTGTGCGGGGACCGGGGAGGAGACCGGGGAGCTGCTCACGGGCCGGGGCTCCAGGGTGAGGGGGTCAGAGACGTGGCCCAGGATGCCAGCCCGTACGCGCGTTCCGGGACCATACGGGTGCGTATCCCGTACGAGACATCGCCGGACGCCCCCCAGGCTCACCCACACGGGCTATTCCCGGGGCCGGGGAGGGCGCGAAAAAGGGGCCCGCGCCGCAGCGCGCGCCCCGGGCCCGGGTCCGCCGCCGGCCCGTGCCGTGACCGGAGGAGGCCCCCCGGGCCGCGGCGCCCGGCGCGGCGCACCGTCCCGGTCACAGCACTGGGCCCTGTCGTCAAAGTCCCGCCTGGCCCGCGGCGCCCGGCACCGCACCTCGCCGCGTTGTCGGGGCGCCCGAGTACGTCCAGTACTCGGGGGCCCCACCCCCATGGGGTGGTCCGCGGGCGGGACCCCCGGCCGGG
>NZ_JBHXSC010000131.1:0-5366 GCF_042716505.1 Streptomyces sp. NPDC058674 | reverse complement strand
GCCCCACGCTAGTGCGGTCACAGCGCCAAACGGCCCGTGGCTCCCGTGGCTCCGGGCGGAGCCGCTACGGGTGTACGTCCGCCCGCACGTGTGCGAGGAATCCGTGCCAGGCCGGCCGGGTGAAGAGCACGGCCGGGCCGTCCGTCCGCTTGGAGTCGCGGACGGCCAGTCGGCCGCCGCCGAGGACGGCCGCCTCGACGCAGTTGTTCATTCCGGTGCTGCGGCTGCTCCGCCGCCACCGTGCGCCGGTCAGAAGTCCGCTGGTCGGTAAGAGGGTTGCGGACACGGGGGGTGCCTCCTTACGCGTCGTCAGCGAGGGCGCTGATCAGGTCCGACGAGTCCTGGGGCGGGAGGGCGTGCGCCTGGATGGTGCGGAACGCGGCGCTGTACGCCTCAAGGTCTTCCTTCCGCTCCAGATAGAGGCTACTCGTCAAATGGTCGAGTACCACCACATCCAGATCGGCGATGTTCGGAAATGAGAAGATGACGAACGGCCCGGTGAGGCCGAGATGCCCCCCTACGCTGAACGGCAGTACTTGTAGGCTCACTTGGGGTAGCAGCGACACCGCGGCTAGGTGCCGCAACTGCTCCGCCATCACCCCGGCCCCGCCGATCTGCCGCCGCAGCACCGCCTCGTCCAGGACGGCGCTCAGCTCCAGCGGCGGCTCGGCCCGCAGTACCGCCTGCCGTGCCAGCCGCACCTCGACCAGCGCGTCCACCTTCGGCTCCGGCAGCCCGCCCAGTGCCGCCCTGGTCACGGCCCGTGCGTAGTCGCGCGTCTGGAGCAGCCCCGGCACGACCGACAGCTCCACGGTCCGCGCGGAGCGGGCCCCGGCCTCCAGGCTGATGAAGTCCCGGTACTCCTGGGGCAGCAGACCCCGGTAGTCGTGCCACCACTGGCGGCCCCGCCCGGCGCCGTCCCCGGCCGCGGGACCGGCCGCCGAGGCCGACAGGGCTTCCAGCAGCGCGCGTTGCTGGGGGCTCACGATCTCCCCGTACACGTCGAGGAGCAGGCGGATGTCCTCTGCCTTCACGCCGCTGCGGCCCGTCTCGATACGGCTGATTTTCGACTGGTGCCATCCCGCGAGCCGGGCCGCCTCACCACTCGTGAGTCCGGACCGGTCGCGCAGGGCGCGAAGTTCCTCGCCGAGCTTGCGTCGGCGCACCGCGGGACCGTGTTGCACACCCGCCTCCTTCCACCGGCACGGCTCGCACCGGCCTGCCGTCCACATACGCTCTTCCGTAGCAGAGTTCACCGCAACGAGCGACAGATATATGCAGGTCTTGGGAGAACCGCAGAATCGGCGGCACGATGGGTGGCACTCTGGCGTCCAGCACAGATCCGGGGCGGCTGCGCCCCGGTGGGAAAGGGACCGTCGCCATGGCAGATCTCCAGGAAGCATCCGTCACTCTGCCGAGCGAACCCGCTTCGGTCTCCGCTGCCCGCCGCTACGTGGCACAGGTGCTGGGTGCATGGGGACTGCCCGAGGGCGCCGACACCGGGGACAGCGTCCGGTTGATCGTCTCGGAGCTCGCCACCAACGCCGTGCAGCACACCCTGGGCCAGTCGCCCACCTTCACCGTCGACGTCTGGCTGGAGCGGGGCGAGTGGTTGCGCATCGGCGTGACCGACAGCCACCCGCGCTGGCCCAAGCGGCTCCCCGCCGCCGTCCAGCAGGACAACGGCCGGGGCATGGTCATCATCCGGTGCCTGGCTGCCGAGGCGGGCGGCCGGCTGTCGGTCAGCCCCACCGAGGACGGCGGCAAGACGGTGTGGATCGCCCTGCCCTGGCCGGTGGGAGCGCCCGCCGGCAGCGCCACCGGCGGTTGACCCGCAGCGGAGGCGACCCGGGGTGACGGGACGCCTCAGACGAGACCGCGCTCGGCCGCGCTGCGCTCGATGCACAGTTCGTTGCCCTCCGGGTCGGCGAGCACGACCCAGCCCATCACCCCGTCCTGCGCCCGCCGGTCATCCACGAGCTTCGCGCCGAGGCCGATCAGCCGCTCGACCGTCTCGTCACGGGTGCCGACGGCGGGCTGGATGTCCAGGTGGACCCGGTTCTTGACGGACTTGGCGTCCGGCACCCGGATGAACAGCAGTCCGGGCACGCCCGGCTGCCCCGGCTCGAGCAGGACCTCGTCGTCGCCGTCCACGTCGTCCGGGTGGATCGGGTAGCCCGTCACAGCGGACCAGAACTCGGCGACGCCGTACGGGTCGACGGCGTCGAAGGTGATGTGCCGGACGGGGTTGAGAAACATGCGTCTCCTCGGGCGGCGGCCGTCTGTCGGCTCGTATACGGACGAAGAATCCGGGGCCCCGTGCGGTGAAGCGGGTGCCTCCCCGAAACGTGGGTTAACCCGACGGAAAAGCGCGGCACATAGCGTGGCGGCCACGTTCCTCCGCCAATGATCACCCATCATCCGGTAAAGCGGCGGTGCTCGGGGCGGAAAGCCTTTCCCCGCACGGGGCAAGACATGCTTGGTTCGGACATGCGCAGGTCAACAACGCGTCGACGCCCCCTAAGGTCGGCCCGGCGTGACGTTGATCTTGTCCCGGAAGCTTGGTGATATGTGTGCAACTGACACCACACGAGCAGGAGAAGCTGCTCATCCATGTGGCCGCCGACGTGGCGGAGAGGCGGAGGGCGCGCGGTGTGCGCCTCAACCACCCCGAGGCGATCGCCCTGATCACCTCCCACATCCTCGAAGGCGCGCGCGACGGCCGCACCGTGGCCGAGCTGATGGCCTCCGGGCGCACCGTGCTGCACCGCGACGAGGTCATGGAGGGGATTCCCGAGATGATCCACGACGTCCAGGTCGAGGCGACCTTCCCGGACGGGACCAAGCTCGTCACCGTCCACGACCCGATCGTCTGAGGGGAGTACCCGCATGATCCCCGGCGAAATCGCCTACGGGGACGGCCCGGTGCGCCTCAACGAAGGCCGCCCCGTCACCCGCCTCACCGTGCTCAACGCCGCCGACCGGCCCGTCCAGGTCGGTTCGCACTACCACTTCGCCGAGGCCAACCCCGGCCTCGACTTCGACCGGGCCGCCGCCCGGGGGCTCCGGCTCAACATCGCCGCGGGCACCGCCGTCCGCTTCGAGCCGGGCATCCCCGTCGCCGTGGAACTCGTGCCGCTTGGCGGACTGCGCACCGTACCGGGACTGCGCGGGGAGACCGGAGGGCCGCTCGATGGCTGAGATCCCGCGCCAGGTGTACGCCGACCTCTTCGGCCCGACGGCCGGGGACCGGATCAGGCTGGCCGACACCGACCTCTTCGTCGAGATCGAGCAGGACCTCGGCGGCGGCCCCGGCCGGTCCGGCGACGAGGCCGTCTTCGGCGGGGGCAAGGTGATCCGCGAGTCCATGGGACAGGCCCGCACCACCCGGGCCGAAGGCGCCCCCGACACCGTGGTCACCGGGGTCGTGATCCTCGACCACTGGGGCATCGTCAAGGCGGACCTCGGCATCCGCGACGGCCGCATCTGCGGCATCGGCAAGGCCGGCAACCCCGACACCATGGACGGGGTGGACCCCGCCCTGGTCATCGGACCCGAGACCGAGATCATCGCGGGCAACGGGAAGATCGTCACCGCCGGCGCCATCGACGCGCACGTGCACTTCATCTCC
Organism: Streptomyces sp. NPDC058674; assembly: GCF_042716505.1. NCBI lineage: Bacteria > Bacillati > Actinomycetota > Actinomycetes > Kitasatosporales > Streptomycetaceae > Streptomyces > Streptomyces sp. NPDC058674. Next base: position 1,735 of record NZ_JBHXSC010000131.1, on the reverse strand, counting down.
CCGACCGTCGTCGAGGAGGCCCTCGCCTCCGGCATCACCACCCTCGTCGGCGGCGGCACCGGGCCGGCCGAGGGCACCAAGGCCACCACCGTGACGCCCGGATCATGGCACCTGGCCCGGATGTTCGCCGCCCTGGAGGCCTACCCGGTCAACATCGGCCTGCTGGGCAAGGGCAACACCATGTCCCGCGAGGCCATGCACGCCCAACTGCGCGGCGGCGCCCTCGGGTTCAAGATCCACGAGGACTGGGGTGCCACGCCCGCGGTCATCGACGCCTGCCTGGACGTGTGCGACGAGACCGGAGCCCAGCTCGCCATCCACACCGACACCCTGAACGAGGCCGGCTTCGTCGCCGACACCCTGGCCGCCATCCGCGGGAGGACCATCCACTCGTACCACACCGAGGGTGCCGGAGGCGGGCACGCCCCCGACATCATCACGGTGGTCTCCGAGCCCCACATCCTGCCCAGCTCCACCAACCCCACCCGGCCGCACACCGTCAACACCGTCGAGGAACACCTCGACATGCTGATGGTCTGCCACCACCTGAACCCGGCCGTCCCCGAGGACCTCGCCTTCGCCGAATCGCGGATCCGGCCCTCGACGATCGCCGCCGAGGACGTCCTGCACGATCTCGGAGCCATCTCGATCATCTCCTCCGACTCCCAGGCCATGGGCCGCGTCGGCGAGGTCGTCCTGCGCACCTGGCAGACCGCCCACGTGATGAAGAGGAGGCGCGGCTTCCTGAGCGGTGACGGGCCCGCCGACAACCACCGCGCCCGCCGCTACGTCGCCAAGTACACGATCAACCCCGCCGTCGCCCAGGGCCTGGCCCGCGACATCGGCTCGGTCGAGACCGGCAAACTCGCCGACCTGGTGCTGTGGGACCCCGCCTTCTTCGGGGTCAAGCCCGCGCTCGTCATCAAGGGCGGCCAGATCGCCTACGCCCAGATGGGTGACGCCAACGCCTCCATCCCCACGCCCCAGCCCGTCCTGCCCCGACCGATGTTCGGGAGTCTGGGCCGCGCCCCGGGCCTGAACTCGATCAACTTCACCGCGCAGGCCGCCCTCGACGACGCACTCCCCGAGCGCCTCGGCCTCGCCAAGCGGTTCGTCGCCATCGAGAGCACCCGCAAGGTCGGCAAGGCGGACATGCGCAACAACGACGCCATGCCCAGGGTCGAGGTCGACGCCGACACCTTCACGGTCACCATCGACGGCGAAGCCGTCGAACCGGCCCCCGCGGCCGAACTCCCCATGGCCCAGAGATACTTCCTGTTCTGATGGGGCGCCGCCGATGACCCTCGCCGCACTCCTCGTCCTCGCCGACGGCCGCTTCCCCGCCGGGGGGCACGCCCACTCCGGCGGGGCCGAGGCCGCCTGCAGGGCGGGCCGCATCCACGACGCCGCCTCCCTGGAGGACTTCTGCCGGGGACGGCTGCACGCCGCCGGACTCACCGCCGCCGCCCTCGCCGCGGCCGCCGCCCTCGGTGTCGATCCGACCGAACTCGACGCCGCGGCCGACGCCCGCACCCCCTCGCCGGCCCTGCGCGCCGCCGGGCGGCGCCTCGGGCGGCAGCTGATGCGGGCGGCCCGCGCCACCTGGCCGGGGCCCGAACTCGAAGCGCTGGCCGCCGCCTTCCCGCGCGGGGCCCACCAGCCCGTCGTGCTCGGCGTCACCGCCCGGGCGGCCGGGCTCGGTCCGGCCGAGGCCGCCCAGGTGGCGGCGTACGAG
>NZ_JBHXSC010000130.1:2799-5469 GCF_042716505.1 Streptomyces sp. NPDC058674 | reverse complement strand
TTGTTCGGCGGCGTCCTACTCTCCCACAGGGTCCCCCCTGCAGTACCATCGGCGCTGAAAGGCTTAGCTTCCGGGTTCGGAATGTAACCGGGCGTTTCCCTAACGCTATGACCACCGAAACACTATGAAATTTGAACACTGGATGAAGACACAGCTGTTCGTTATTTCAGAACTAACACAGTGGACGCGAGCAACTGAGGACAAGCCCTCGGCCTATTAGTACCAGTCAGCTTCACCCGTTACCGGGCTTCCACATCTGGCCTATCAACCCAGTCGTCTACTGGGAGCCTTACCCTCTCAAGGAGGTGGGAATACTCATCTTGAAGCAGGCTTCCCGCTTAGATGCTTTCAGCGGTTATCCCTCCCGAACGTAGCCAACCAGCCATGCCCTTGGCAGGACAACTGGCACACCAGAGGTTCGTCCGTCCCGGTCCTCTCGTACTAGGGACAGCCCTTCTCAATATTCCTACGCGCACAGCGGATAGGGACCGAACTGTCTCACGACGTTCTAAACCCAGCTCGCGTACCGCTTTAATGGGCGAACAGCCCAACCCTTGGGACCGACTCCAGCCCCAGGATGCGACGAGCCGACATCGAGGTGCCAAACCATCCCGTCGATATGGACTCTTGGGGAAGATCAGCCTGTTATCCCCGGGGTACCTTTTATCCGTTGAGCGACGGCGCTTCCACAAGCCACCGCCGGATCACTAGTCCCGACTTTCGTCCCTGCTCGACCCGTCGGTCTCACAGTCAAGCTCCCTTGTGCACTTACACTCAACACCTGATTGCCAACCAGGCTGAGGGAACCTTTGGGCGCCTCCGTTACTCTTTAGGAGGCAACCGCCCCAGTTAAACTACCCATCAGACACTGTCCCTGATCCGGATCACGGACCGAGGTTAGACATCCAGCACGACCAGAGTGGTATTTCAACGGCGACTCCACAACCACTGGCGTGGCTGCTTCAAAGTCTCCCACCTATCCTACACAAGCCGAACCGAACACCAATATCAAACTATAGTAAAGGTCCCGGGGTCTTTCCGTCCTGCTGCGCGAAACGAGCATCTTTACTCGTAGTGCAATTTCACCGGGCCTATGGTTGAGACAGTCGAGAAGTCGTTACGCCATTCGTGCAGGTCGGAACTTACCCGACAAGGAATTTCGCTACCTTAGGATGGTTATAGTTACCACCGCCGTTTACTGGCGCTTAAGTTCTCAGCTTCGCCACACCGAAATGTGACTAACCGGTCCCCTTAACGTTCCAGCACCGGGCAGGCGTCAGTCCGTATACATCGCCTTACGGCTTCGCACGGACCTGTGTTTTTAGTAAACAGTCGCTTCTCGCTGGTCTCTGCGGCCACCCCCAGCTCACGGAGTAAATCCGATCACCAGTGATGGCCCCCCTTCTCCCGAAGTTACGGGGGCATTTTGCCGAGTTCCTTAACCATAGTTCACCCGAACGCCTCGGTATTCTCTACCTGACCACCTGAGTCGGTTTAGGGTACGGGCCGCCATGAAACTCGCTAGAGGCTTTTCTCGACAGCATAGGATCATCCACTTCACCACAATCGGCTCGGCATCAGGTCTCAGCCTTAATGAGGGACGGATTTGCCTACCCCTCGGCCTACACCCTTACCCCGGGACTACCACCGCCCGGGCTGGACTACCTTCCTGCGTCACCCCATCGCTTACCTACTACCACCTTGGACCGGCGGCTCCACCACTTTCCTTTCCCCGAAGGGTCCGGAACGGCTTCACGGCCTTAGCATCAATGGATTCGATATTGGGCGTTTCAAAGCGGGTACCGGAATATCAACCGGTTGTCCATCGACTACGCCTGTCGGCCTCGCCTTAGGTCCCGACTTACCCTGGGCAGATCAGCTTGACCCAGGAACCCTTAGTCAATCGGCGCACACGTTTCTCACGTGTGTATCGCTACTCATGCCTGCATTCTCACTCGTGAACCGTCCACAACTAGCTTCCGCTGCTGCTTCACCCGGCACACGACGCTCCCCTACCCATCACAGCGGGCGTTGGCCCTCATGCTGCAATGACACGACTTCGGCGGTACGCTTGAGCCCCGCTACATTGTCGGCGCGGAATCACTTGACCAGTGAGCTATTACGCACTCTTTCAAGGGTGGCTGCTTCTAAGCCAACCTCCTGGTTGTCTCTGCGACTCCACATCCTTTCCCACTTAGCGTACGCTTGGGGGCCTTAGTCGATGCTCTGGGCTGTTTCCCTCTCGACCATGGAGCTTATCCCCCACAGTCTCACTGCCACGCTCTCACTTACCGGCATTCGGAGTTTGGCTAAGGTCAGTAACCCGGTAGGGCCCATCGCCTATCCAGTGCTCTACCTCCGGCAAGAAACACGTGACGCTGCACCTAAATGCATTTCGGGGAGAACCAGCTATCACGGAGTTTGATTGGCCTTTCACCCCTAACCACAGGTCATCCCCCAGGTTTTCAACCCTGGTGGGTTCGGTCCTCCACGAAGTCTTACCTCCGCTTCAACCTGCCCATGGCTAGATCACTCCGCTTCGGGTCTAGAGCGTGCAACTCAATCGCCCTATTCGGACTCGCTTTCGCTACGGCTTCCCCACACGGGTTAACCTCGCTACACACCGCTAACTCGCAGGCTCATTCTTCAAAAGGCACGCAGTCACGACCC
>NZ_JBHXSC010000130.1:0-2702 GCF_042716505.1 Streptomyces sp. NPDC058674 | reverse complement strand
GAGCGACGCTCCCACGGCTTGTAGGCACACGGTTTCAGGTACTATTTCACTCCGCTCCCGCGGTACTTTTCACCATTCCCTCACGGTACTATCCGCTATCGGTCACCAGGGAATATTTAGGCTTAGCGGGTGGTCCCGCCAGATTCACACGGGATTTCTCGGGCCCCGTGCTACTTGGGAGATTCTTAAGCAAGCCGCTGATGTTTCGTCTACGGGGGTCTTACCCTCTACGCCGGACCTTTCGCATGTCCTTCGACTACATCAACGGTTTCTGACTCGCCGACCGGCCGGCAGACCGATCAAAAGAATTCCCACAACCCCGCATGCGCAACCCCTGCCGGGTATCACACGCATACGGTTTGGCCTCATCCGGTTTCGCTCGCCACTACTCCCGGAATCACGGTTGTTTTCTCTTCCTGCGGGTACTGAGATGTTTCACTTCCCCGCGTTCCCTCCACACTGCCTATGTGTTCAGCAGTGGGTGACAGCCCATGACGACTGCCGGGTTTCCCCATTCGGACACCCCCGGATCAAAGCTCAGTTGGCAGCTCCCCGGGGCCTATCGCGGCCTCTCACGTCCTTCATCGGTTCCTGGTGCCAAGGCATCCACCGTGTGCCCTTAAAAACTTGGCCTACAGATGCTCGCGTCCACTGTGTAGTTCTCAAACAACGACCAGCCACCCATCACCCCACCGGACAAACCGATGAGTTCACTGGGGCCGGCACTGAAGACATGACCTTACGGCCGCACCCTCAGACACCCAACAACGTGCCAGGCACGATCACCGCCACCATCCCCGTTTTCCACGCCGAAGCAGTACTTACAGAAGAGGTATTGGAAACCGTGCCAAATAATCAACGTTCCACCCATGAGCAACCGTGCGAGTCATTCGCTCGCAGTCGGCTATATGCTCCTTAGAAAGGAGGTGATCCAGCCGCACCTTCCGGTACGGCTACCTTGTTACGACTTCGTCCCAATCGCCAGTCCCACCTTCGACAGCTCCCTCCCTTACGGGTTGGGCCACCGGCTTCGGGTGTTACCGACTTTCGTGACGTGACGGGCGGTGTGTACAAGGCCCGGGAACGTATTCACCGCAGCAATGCTGATCTGCGATTACTAGCAACTCCGACTTCATGGGGTCGAGTTGCAGACCCCAATCCGAACTGAGACCGGCTTTTTGAGATTCGCTCCACCTTGCGGTATCGCAGCTCATTGTACCGGCCATTGTAGCACGTGTGCAGCCCAAGACATAAGGGGCATGATGACTTGACGTCGTCCCCACCTTCCTCCGAGTTGACCCCGGCGGTCTCCTGTGAGTCCCCATCACCCCGAAGGGCATGCTGGCAACACAGGACAAGGGTTGCGCTCGTTGCGGGACTTAACCCAACATCTCACGACACGAGCTGACGACAGCCATGCACCACCTGTATACCGACCACAAGGGGGGCACTATCTCTAATGCTTTCCGGTATATGTCAAGCCTTGGTAAGGTTCTTCGCGTTGCGTCGAATTAAGCCACATGCTCCGCTGCTTGTGCGGGCCCCCGTCAATTCCTTTGAGTTTTAGCCTTGCGGCCGTACTCCCCAGGCGGGGAACTTAATGCGTTAGCTGCGGCACCGACGACGTGGAATGTCGCCAACACCTAGTTCCCAACGTTTACGGCGTGGACTACCAGGGTATCTAATCCTGTTCGCTCCCCACGCTTTCGCTCCTCAGCGTCAGTAATGGCCCAGAGATCCGCCTTCGCCACCGGTGTTCCTCCTGATATCTGCGCATTTCACCGCTACACCAGGAATTCCGATCTCCCCTACCACACTCTAGCTAGCCCGTATCGAATGCAGACCCGAGGTTAAGCCTCGGGCTTTCACATCCGACGTGACAAGCCGCCTACGAGCTCTTTACGCCCAATAATTCCGGACAACGCTTGCGCCCTACGTATTACCGCGGCTGCTGGCACGTAGTTAGCCGGCGCTTCTTCTGCAGGTACCGTCACTTTCGCTTCTTCCCTGCTGAAAGAGGTTTACAACCCGAAGGCCGTCATCCCTCACGCGGCGTCGCTGCATCAGGCTTTCGCCCATTGTGCAATATTCCCCACTGCTGCCTCCCGTAGGAGTCTGGGCCGTGTCTCAGTCCCAGTGTGGCCGGTCGCCCTCTCAGGCCGGCTACCCGTCGTCGCCTTGGTGGGCCATTACCCCACCAACAAGCTGATAGGCCGCGGGCTCATCCTTCACCGCCGGAGCTTTCAACCCCCGCCCATGCAGGCAGGAGTAATATCCGGTATTAGACCCCGTTTCCAGGGCTTGTCCCAGAGTGAAGGGCAGATTGCCCACGTGTTACTCACCCGTTCGCCACTAATCCACCCCGAAGGGCTTCATCGTTCGACTTGCATGTGTTAAGCACGCCGCCAGCGTTCGTCCTGAGCCAGGATCAAACTCTCCATGAATGTTTACCCGTAATCGGGTGCACACACACTTAGAGCGGGACAACCAGGTCGGAATAAGACCGGTCGTCCACAACGTCCTCGCTGTGTTCGTTGCCTGCACGCACTCCACGAGGGAGCCGCACAGGTCTTTTTCAAAGGAACCTCATCCACCGAAATGGACGGGGTATCAACTTCTGGCGTTGATTTTTGGCACGCTGTTGAGTTCTCAAGGAACGGACGCTTCCTTCGTACTCACCCTCTCGGGCTTTCCTCCGGGCT
>NZ_JBHXSC010000129.1:0-5898 GCF_042716505.1 Streptomyces sp. NPDC058674 | reverse complement strand
AGCTACCTCGCCGGCCTCCACCTCCGCGCCGCAATGATCTGGATCGACGACCTGCTCAAGACCGCCCAATGATCACAACATCACACAGGCCCTAGAGGCTCGAAGGCCACGATCGTCGATGGATTCCTCCCGCATTCCGGGCAGCGAATCTTGCGGCTGGGTTCGGCGTTCTCGCAGTGACGCGAGGTCTCGGCGATGTGCCCGCAGTAGAGCCGAACCCGCCACCGCATGATCATGTATTCCGGTGTCTTGAAGGACAGCATCAGCCTGCAGACCTCCTCCAGGTGCTCCCGCTGGCGCTCCACCATTTCGGGGTTCGCTCGCACCTCGGCAAGGTGTTCATCGACGCGTCGACTGGCAAGGTCGCAGATCCCCTCCAGCTCCTTCTGCCATTGGTGGTCACGTCGCGTGAGCTGGTAGTCCTCAAGTGGGACGCCGTGGCTCTCGTATTCGACCTCGCGCATGGGCGGCACCGTAACCGCGGAGGATCGGGCAGTAGGGGAAGAGCCTGTTCCCTTTCGCCTAATGACAACACTTGCGCACGTTGGTCGGTCAACTACTGGGGTTCGGTCAAAGCCGATCGGGTACTCGCTCTGATTGGCTGTGTCTCCGCGAACCGCCGGGGCGCACTGTGAAGCCGCTCCCGACGGCTGCGACCGTGGCTATCGGCGGTGTTGGTGTTGCTGGCTCGCGGGAGGCGTAGGTACCGAGGGCTGACGGCTAGCTCGTCGCCACCCTCAACGGCTCCAGCCTGCCCATCGGCCGCACTCCTCGAACAGTGCCAGCAGCAGGACGACTCCTCCGTCGTCCTTCCCGAATCTCTCTTCCGCACCTCGGCTGCCGCCGGATCTCGGCGGATGGAACACCGGAGGCACAGTGCGCTTGTCGGACAGGTGCGGTCGCGAGGAGATGCCCGGGGCGCAGGCGCCGATATCGCAACATGATCGGGTTGCACCGAGCAGTGCGGACGGCGGCTGGGAGGCTCTCCCAGCCGCCGGTCGAGGCCCTGTATGGGCGTCCTGCCCTTGTGCTCAGTCGTGCGGGATGAACCTGTCCCGCAGCGACGACGACGCCCAATCGGTCGTACTCGATGAGGTCTTCGTCGGTCATGAGGGCGGCGAGGGTTCGGTGGTGCTTGACGGCGTACTTGAGTAGGAGCTCTGCCAGTGTGGTCGCGGCTGCCTCTGCCTCGACTTGGGCTTCGGGGTTGTGGACGTGGACGCCTGCGGCCTGGAGTTCTTCGATGGTGGCGTTGCGGACGATGGCCTGTTCCTCCTCGGTGAAGAGGCGTCCGTCGAGGTGGCGGAAGACGAGGGAATCCGCTGGGCGCTTGAAATCTGTGTCGAACAGCAGGGCCATGACGTCTGGGCGAGGGGTGACTGCGGGCATGGAGCTGCTCCCTAAGGGGGCGGGTGGGGTTGGTGTATCCATGGTCTGGAGAATCCCCGGTTTGGCTGACCGGGGATCGTCGGCTATATCTGTCGGCCCTGTCGTGCGCGCACGAGCGGCTTCGCGTGTGCGTAGCGGTGCATCACGTCGGCTGGTCGGCTGTCCTGTATGGAGAGCCTCGGCTGGCGGAGGGTGGAGAACGGGGATCCGAGCAGGGCGCTTGGGGCTCAGAGTCGGGGACGGTTCGGCGGGGTCGCGGGCACGGCGGGCGGCTGCGTGCCGTGTCCCAGCTGGCCGGTCCACGATGCCGTTGTGCGTCGGCGGGCGGCTTCGGCGCGGGGGTTGGGGCTGGGGTTGCGGCTGGTGTGCTGGAGGCGGGTGATCAGGACGCGGGCGGGTCGGCGGGTTGTGGCCAGTTCGCGCTTGGCTGCGGCCTCCTTTAGGAGCTGGTGGGGTTGGTGGCCTCGGGCTTCGGCGTCGGCCAGGAGGGCGGCGAGGGCGGGCCAGCTGGGGTCGGTGAGGATTCGGTCGGCCTGCTCGGGGACGGCGGCGCGTACGTCGCGGGCGAGGGTCCGGCGGGCTTCCTCCCTCGGCTGACGCTGTTCGAGTACGACGAGCGTGGATGTGAGGGCTTGCTCGGCGGCTGCCTGCAGGTGGTGGAGGGCTTGGCGGGCGGCGTCGGCCTGGTAAGCGTGGCCCTTGGCCTCGTGCCAGCGGCCGGCGATGATCCCAGCCCACAGGAGGGCTGCGATGAGGGCTGCGAGGGCGCTGCCGTCGGGGCCGGTGGCGGTGTGGACGATGTCGCGGGCCGCGTTGCGGATGGCGTGGGCGGCGCGGTCTTCTGCCCGGATCTGGGAGCGCTGGGCGCGTGCGAACGTCCTCGATGCGGACTGGAGTTCGGTGCGGAGGTGTGTGGGGGACTTTTGGGCGGTGGCTTCGAGGAGTTCGCCGAGGGCGGTGATGTGTGCCTGGGCGTGGGTGTCGTCGGTGAGGTCGGTGCGGAAGGTGTCGAGGGCTTCGGTGGCCTGGTGCCAAGGGGTGGCGGGCTGGTTGCGGCGGGCGGTGGGGTGTTCCTCGGGCTGGCCGGCTTCGAGGCGGTCGCGGAGTTTGGGGAGGGTGAGGTCGGGGGCGATCTTCCCGCCGGGGTGGAAGATCTGTTCGCCGTCCTTGTTGAGGTCGCCGGGGCGGCCTGCGGCGTAGCCGAGGAGGTCTCCGGAGGGGCCGCGCCGGGCCTTGACCGCGATGCCGTCGGTTTCGAGGTAGGCGAGGAGTTCCTCGGCCGTGCGGGCGTGGGGGATGGCGGCGCGGATGCGGTCCTGGAGCCATTCGCGGCTCGTTTGCTCCCAGCCGAGCCGTTCGGCCTTGTGCATCTCGGCCTGGGTGGGGGCGCGGGTCCCGGTGCGGTCGCCCTTCTTCAGGCGGCGCAGGCCGTAGTCCTTCTCGATTTGCCGGGATGCGTCGCCGACGCGGATGCCGCTGTCGTGGAGTTTGGGGCGGCGGCCGTCCTCGCGGACGGTGGTGGCGAGGATGTGGATGTGGTCGTCGGCGTGGCGTACGGCGATCCAGCGGCAGGCCAGGTCGTCGCCTTCGGGGGCGATGCTGGCCGCGGCGACGATGCGCTGGGCGATCTCGCCCCACTCGGCGTCGGAGAGGTGGCGGTCTTCGGGGGCTGCGCGGACGGGGCAGTGCCAGACGTGGTCGGTGATCTTCTTGCCGAACTCACTGTTGCGGAGGCGTACGGGTTCGTCGAGGTAGCGGGCGAGGTGGGTGAGGGTGGCGTTCTCGTGGCGGCCGGGGTCGGGCATGGCGAGCATGGCGAAGCCGGACACGATGTGCGGGTCGGTGTGCTCGTCGTGGCGGCCGGGGCCGTAGAGGTAGGCGAGCAGTCCGCGGGTGTTGGCGCCGGAGGGCTTGATGGCGGCGATCACGGCTGTCGGACCTCCTGCGGGTTGGCGGGCTCGCGCAGGGTCTCGGCGATCAGGGTGAGTAGGTCGTGGAGTTCGTCGAGGCGCTGGCGTATGTCGGGCGGGGTGAGGTCGCTGTTCAGGGCGCGGGCGATCTGGTTGACGTTGACGCCGATGCGGTTGCACTGGCGCAGGACTTGGGCGCGGAAGACGTGCGTGCGGCGGCGGTCCTCGGACAGGGGCAGGTTGGCGGTGAACCGGCCGTTGATGAAGGCGAGGACGATGTCGGCGCCGAAGCCGGATTCGCCCTTGTAGCCGTGCTCGGCGGCTGCCTCTTGGAGGCGGGGGTGTTCGTCGTCGGTGAAGCGCAGGGGGCCGACGCGGTCGCCGCGCTTGTTGCCGGTGAAGCGGCGGATCGTGGGCTGGGCGCTCTTGACCGTCGGCTCGCCGCCGCTGGCGGCGGGCTCGGCGTTGCGTTCGGCGTGGAGGATGTCGCGCTGGACGGCGTGGAGTGTGTCCTGGTCGGGGCCGCCCTCGGACCCGGCCTCACGGTCCGGCGCCCCCTGGCACTGGGCCGTCTCCGCCACCCCCGGGGCGGAGACCCCCGAAGACCGGCCTTGAGTCGGACTCGGGGTACTACTGGCTCCGCCAGGGGCCGTCATTCCGAACGCGCGCCGCCAATGGTCCATCAGCGTAGATGACTTCGAAGGCGGTGCGGGTGTGTCGTCGTTGTGCTCCGGGGCCAGTGTCATGGGTCGTTCTCCTGCGGGGTGAGGTGAGTGGGGTGGTCGCCTGGCGGTCTCGGGGCAAGCGCGTACCGGGGCGTGGAGTGGGCGGCTGGCTGGTCCCCCGGGCGAGGCGTGCGGGGCCGGTCCCCGCAGCCCTTCGGGGACCGGGCCGCCGCGGACCACCGGGATCAGGGGAATCGGGGACCGTGCCGAACTGGGACCGGAAGGAATTGGGGGACCGTCTCGAGCCCGGGACCGCGGGAGAAGGCTCGGGGACCGAACCGGGGACCGTCCCCGTGGACGCGGTGGGGAACCGGTCCCCTCCCGTCCCGGAATCCGATGACCTCACGGTCCCCGATCGGACATGGGGACGGTCCCCAGATGGTGGGGACCATCACGACGGTCCCCACCATCTGGGGATGTCGGGCGGGCAATTGGGGACCGAGTCACCTCTAGGCCATCTGACCTGCGGAAAAGCATTCCGGGACGGTCCCGATGTGGGGACCGTCCCCATGTCCTTCGCCGGGGACCGTGGTGGTTGCGGGGACGGTCCCCGTCGCCGGGCGGCAATCCGGGACCGTCCCCGATCGTCTGGGGACGGTCCCCTTGGCGGGACCGAGGTGTGGATTTGGGGACGGTCCCGCTCCGGTGGGACCGAAACGTTGCGATAGGACGGTCCCCAAGGGTCACCGGGACCGTGGCGGATGGGGGACCGTAGTCGTCAGGCGGCCAGCGGGGGTGTGCGGCGGCGGTCAGGGCCGGTCAGGATGACGCGGGTAGTCATCTCGGCGAGGCGGGAGGCGACGCGGTCCCCGACCGCGCTGCGCAGCTCCTCGGTGGGGAGGTTGGTGGTGATCAGCGTCGGAAGCATCTCGGTGTAGCGGCGGTTGATCAGCCGGTACGTCAGCTCCTCGGTCCACTCGGACTGCTTGGCCGCGCCGAGGTCGTCCAGGATCAGCAGCGGGCACCGGCCGAGTTCCTGGATCTCCCGCTCGGGGTCGTGGTTGGGGCGCGGGCGGAACTGGGCGTGCAGGTCGGCGGAGGTCACCGCCTGCCAGCGGAGCCGGACGCCTGCGCCGAGGAGCGAGCGGACGGCTCCGTAGGCCTGGTGGGTCTTGCCGCTGCCGGTGGGGCCGGCGATCAGCAGAGAAGGCCCGTACGAGATGCCCCGTGTGTCGCCGGGGCCCACACTGCCCATGCCTGCGACGTTCTCTGCCCAGGCGCGCACGGCGGGGTCCGTGGCGGTGGCCTCCCGGTAGCGGGGAGGGATCCGCCGGTCGGCCAGCTCCAGCGCCGTCACCGGCTCCGCTACGGGCTGGGCGGGGGCCGCGTCGGGATCGATGCCCTTTGCGGCGAGGATCGCGTTCAGGCGGGCCGCCAGGAGCCCGGCACGCTGGGGTTCACGGGTCGCTGTCGTCACAGGGCACCTCCGTAGGCGGCTTCGGCGTCGGCGGGGTTGGCGTAAGGCCGGTGGGCCTGGTGGCCATTGGGACGCCGCTGTGGCGGGTTCATCGCCTCGTTGACCAGGCTGGGCAGCACACTTGGGTGCAGGGCCTTCTCCCGAAGCCGGGCCAGCCCGGCGCGGATGTGAGCGGGGTCGATGGGCTCGGCGAGGAGCTTGCCGACGGCCTTGCCGAGTTGGCCCAGTACGGCGGCGGGCGGCCGGTTGGTGCACGCGGCGGCGTACTCGGCGACGAGTTGGGGGGGGAGACAGTGTCGGGTGGTGGGGCGCTCGCGCCCCCCAACGGAGTTGATCCTAGATCCACGTTCCTAGGTCCTAGATGTATTGACCCGCAGCGTTGTTCACACGGCTGATGGGTGGCTTGCCGTCGAGTGCGGTGTGGCAGCGGTGGTGGTTGTAGGTGTGGAGGAAGTCT
>NZ_JBHXSC010000128.1:0-6470 GCF_042716505.1 Streptomyces sp. NPDC058674 | reverse complement strand
GTCCGTCTGGGGCTCATGTAGCGGGCACGCAGTCCAGACGGGGCCCAGGGCAGCCCTTTCCGGGCCCGGCAGCCGGGTACCTGCGCCAAACAGCGGAGAGATGACCCTGGCGGCAGTCCGGCCGGGCCTCACGCAACAGATCGCTACGCGCTTCCCTCGGTCGAGCGTCCGACCGCCGTCCACCCACCCAAGACCCGTCCACGGGTCACATGTCCGCTAAAGGGGCCCGATGGGGGTGGGAACGGGCTGTGATGGAGCGGGAGGTTGATGAATCCAACCTCACGCTCCACGATCTGATCGTTTACGTCCCGCACGGCCCGCAGACGCGTCACAGCGCCCCCACCACCCATCGCGGGCGGCCTATGTCCAGCCCCAGACGGACCGCAGCCGCCAAGCCGGGAGAAGCGCGTAGCGATCTGACGCGCCCCGAAGACCGCCCGCCCTTCCCTGGCCAGGGCCGATGTGGACTGCTCCCCCCGGCCCGTTCCTTTGGGGGGTTCCCGACAGTCTTCGTATGTCCGGGGCGGGACGGTCGGTCAAGGGTGGCCGAAGGCCATCGCGAAGCGACGCGACGACGAAGGAGGAGCGCCCTTGAGGGACCGGCCCGACCCGGAGAGACGATGAGACTGACGGGAAACCCCCAAACCTGTCCGCTCCCGCCCCGCCGAAGCCCCCGCCCCCCACCACCCCCGCCCCACCCCTCAAAGCCCCCGCCCCGCCACAGCCCGCCCCCCTACTCCTCCGGCGGAAACACCGGCTCCCCCGTAGCAGCCAGAGTGATCATGATGGCTTCGACCGGGCAGCCCTCCGCCGCCGTCAGGACCGGCTCGTTCGCGTCCGTCTGCGCCGTCCGCGGATACGACTGGCGTGCCGTGTCGAGGGCGAAGCCCTCCGGGGCGTGGTTCACGCACATCCCCGAGCCGATGCAGACCCCGCGGTCCACCTCGACGTGCCAGCGGTCGCCCATCATGCGCCGGCCGCAGGGGGTTCGTACCCGGCCGGGAGGTGGATCATCTTGTGCTCCAGGTACTCGCCGAGCCCCTCGGGGCCGAACTCGCGCCCGAGGCCGCTGTTCTTGTAGCCGCCGAACGGCCCCATCATGTCGAGGCTGAAGGTGTTCACGTTGAAGGTGCCCGTGCGGACCTGCCGGGCGAAGTCGACGCCGTGCTCGGCGTCGGCCGTCCAGACGCTGCCGCTCAGGCCGAACTCGGAGTCGTTGGCCACGCGCAGCGCCTCCTCCTCGTCCCCGTAAGGGATCAGGCAGACGACCGGGCCGAAGATCTCCTCGCGGGCGATCCGCATCGAGTTGTCGACGTCGCCGAAGAGGGTGGGCTCCACGTACCAGCCCCGCTCCAGGCCGGCCGGGCGGCCGCCGCCCGTGAGGATCTTGGCGCCCTCCTCCTGGCCGATGCGGATGTAGTCGAGGGAGCGCTGCTGCTGCCGCCGGGCGACGAGCGGGCCGAGCTGGGTCGCCGGGTCGAGCGGGTCGCCGACCACCAGCGCCCCCGCAGCGGCCGCGAGGGCCTCGGCCACCTCCCCGTACCGGCTGCGCGGCGCGAGGACGCGGGTCTGGGCCACGCACGCCTGCCCGTTGTTCATCCAGGCCGCGGGCGCGATCCCGGCGACGGCGGTCGTCAGGTCGGCGTCCGGCAGGATCACGGCCGCGGACTTGCCGCCGAGTTCGAGGGTGACGCGGGTGAGGTTGCGGGAGGCGACCTCCATCACGCGCCGGCCCGCGGCGACGGAGCCGGTGAAGGCGACCTTGTCGACGCCGGGGTGGCCGACGAGGTACTCGCTGACCTCGCGGTCGGCGGGCAGGATCGACAGCACTCCCTCGGGCACCCCGGCCTCGCGGGCGATGTCGGCGAGGATGTACGAGTCCAGGGGGGACTCCGGGGAGGGCTTCAGGATGACGGAGCAGCCGCTCAGCAGCGCCGGGGCGAGCTTGGCCGCGGCCACGAACTGCGGCACGTTCCAGGGGATGACGGCCGCGACGACCCCCACCGGCTCGCGTCGCACCAGGATCGGCCCGAGGGCGCCCTGGCGGTACTCCTCGTAGGGGAAGGCGCGCGCGACGTTGATCGCGGCGTCGTAGACCATCATCGGGCCGAGGGCCTGGGCCAGGATGCTCCAGGAGTACGGAGAGCCGTTCTGGGAGCTGATGGAGCGGGCGATCTCCTCGTGCCGGACGGCGATGGCGTCCTTGATCCGGGAGACGACGGCGATCCGCTCGTCCAGGCTCGTCCGCGGCCAGGGGCCGGAGTCGAAGGCCTTGCGCGCCGCCGCGACCGCCCGGTCGACGTCCGCCTCCGAGGCGTGCGGGACGGAGCCGATGACCTGCTCGGTGTGGGGGGAGACGACCTGGATCGTCCCGGTGCCCAGCGAATCCGTCCACTCCCCGCCGATGAACAGCTGTCCGTGTTCCACGAGCTCCGTCATGGCTGATGCCTCCTGCGGCTTGGCGTTCCCGAACTGATACCAGTTCTAGTTCCAGGAGTCCACGGCCAGGACGGAACGGCGCGGTTGATCCAACGGCTGGTCAGAAGCGGGTGAAGATGGTCGACTTGGGCGACTACTGAAACAAGTTCTCGTTCACCGGCAGGATCGTAGACAGGGGACCCTCATGCCAGAGGACGCGTCACACATCACCCCGCAAGTGGCACGGCAGGCGACACCACAGGCGACCCCGCAGGTCACCGACCACGGCGGCGGCGTGTGGGCCGTCAAGGTGCCCATCCCCGACAACCCGCTCGGCCACACCCTCGTCCACCTGCTCGACACCGACCGCGGCCCGGTCCTCGTCGACACCGGCTGGGACGACCCCGACTCCTGGGACGCCCTCACCGCCGGCCTCGCCGCCATCGGCACCTCCGTCGCGGACGTCCACGGCGTGGTCCTCACCCACCACCACCCCGACCACCACGGCCTGTCCGGCCAGGTCCGCGAGGCCTCCGGCGCGTGGATCGCCATGCACGCCGCCGACACCGAGGTCGTCGTCCGCACCCGCGCCGCCGAGCCGGGCGTCTGGTTCGACTACATGAGCGAGAAGCTCGCCGCAGCCGGGGCCCCCGAAGAGCACGTCGCCCCGCTGCGCGCCGCCCGCGCGAGCGGCCGCCTGCACACCCTGCCCGGACTGCGGGCCGCCGTGCCCGACCGGGAGATCGTCCCGGCCGAACTCCTCCCCCTGGCGGGCCGCCGGCTCCGGGCCGTCTGGACCCCCGGCCACACCCCCGGACACGTCTGCCTCCACCTGGAGGAGCAGCACCCGGCGGGCCTCCCCGGCAACGGCCGCCTCTTCTCCGGGGACCACCTGCTGCCCGGGATCTCCCCGCACATCGGCCTCTACGAGGCCCCCGACGAGCACGGCGTCACCCGCGTCACCGACCCCCTCGGCGACTACCTCGACTCCCTCGAACGCGTCGGGAAGCTGCACCCCGCCGAGGTCCTCCCCGCCCACCAGCACGCCTTCACCGACGCCCCCGCCCGCGTACGCGAGCTCCTGGACCACCACGAGGAGCGGCTGACCGGGCTGTGGGAGCTGCTGGCCGAGCCGCTGACCCCCTGGGCGCTCGCGGAGCGGATGGAGTGGAACCGGCCCTGGGAGCAGATCCCGTACGGCTCCCGCACCATCGCCGTCTCCGAGGCCGAGGCCCACCTGCGGCGGCTGGTGAAACAGGGCCGCGCCGAGGCGGTGCCGGGCAGCGAGCCGGTCGCCTACCGGGCTCTGTAGGCCGTACGGGCGCCCGGCGTACACGACCCGGTAAGGGGCGCCGCTGGCCGGCGCCCCCGGGCCCCGCGACCACGGGCCGGTAGAGTGAACGGGTCGTCCACACTTCTGTACGGGGGGAAGCCGGTGCAATTCCGGCGCTGACCCGCAACCGTGACCCACCCCGGCGCCGTCCGGGCGGGGAGCCGGAATGCCCCGTACCGGAAGTGCACGGCTCGCGCCGCCGGCTCCTCCGGCGGCCGGCACCGTCGAGGTAAACGGAGCCGGAGCCCGGTGCCTGCGCGTGCCTGCCTCCCGCTCCCCGGTACGAGAGGCACCCGCCCCCATGATCGTCCGCCGCAGCGCCGCCGCGCTCGCCGCCTCAGCCGTGCTCTGCGTGGGTGCCGCCCCCGCAGCCCTCGCCGACACCGCGCCGCCCGCCTCCCCCTCCGCGCCCCCGGTCATCCCCTCCGGCCTGTACGGCAAGACCGACCCGACGTACGACGGCGTGTGGCGGCAGTCCTTCGCGCTGCTCGCCCAGCACACGGTGGGCGTCGAGCCCGCCCGGCAGGCCGTCGACTGGCTGGTGGGCCAAAGCTGCGCGAACGGCGGCTACGCCTCCTTCCGCGCGGACCCCGCCGCGGCCTGCGACGACAAGACGATGTACGACACGAACGCCGCCGCCGCCTCCGTGCAGGCGCTGAAGGCGCTCGGCGGCCAGGACGCGACGGTCAGGAAGACCGTGGACTGGCTGAAGTCCGTCCAGAACGAGGACGGCGGCTGGGCCTACGTCCCCGGCTCCCCGAGCGAGGCGAACTCCACCGCCCTGGTGATCAGCGCGCTGGCCGTGGCGGGCGAGAAGCCGGCCGAGGTCAAGTCCAAGGCGGGCAAGTCGGCTTACGACGGCCTGCTCCCCTTCCAGCTGGGCTGCACCGCCGAACCGACCGCCGACCGCGGCTCCTTCGCCTACCAGCCGGTCGACGGGAAGCTCCTCGCGAACGCCGACGCCACGGCTGCCGCGACGCTGGCCGGCCTCGGCCGGGGCGCGGCCGTACCGCCGTCCGCCTCGGACACCCCGGCGGCCCCGCTGGCCTGCCCGGCGAACGCCGCCGACCCGGCGGCCGCCGCCCAGGGTGCGGCCGGCTACCTCGCCGAGGCCCTCAAGAAGGACGGCCACCTCACGGCCGTCACCCCGGGCGCCGACCAGCCGACCGCCGACACCGGCAACACCGTGGACGCGGTGATCGCCCTGGCCGCGGCCGGGCACAAGCAGTCGGCGGCGGGCGCGCTGGAGTGGCTCAAGGCCAACGCCGTCCCGTGGGCGAAGGGTAGCCCGGCCGGCCTCGGCACGCTGATCCTGGCGGCGCACGCCACCGGCGCGAACCCCAGGTCCTTCGGCGGCGCCGACCTCGTGGCCGAGCTCAACGCCACCGGCCCCGCTCCGCAGGGCGCGGACACCAGCGCCACCGAGGTCGAGAACGAGAAGGGGAAGAAGACGGGCTCCGGCGGCCAGAACGTCTGGTGGATCATCGGTGCGGGCGCCGCTGCCGGCGTCGGCATCGGCATCCTGCTGAGCGGCCGCAAGAAGAAGAACCAGCTCTGATGCGCCGCCGCCCCGCGCCGGGCCGGCGCGCGCTCCCGCGCCGTCCGGCCGCGCTCCTCCTCGCCCTGGGTGTGGTCCTGACCCTGCTGGCCGCCGGCCCGGCGCTGGCGTCGAGCTACCGCTACTGGTCGTTCTGGGACGGCGCGGACGGCCGCTGGGCGTACGCCACCACGGGCCCCTCGACGGCCCGGCCGGGGGACGGCACGGTGCAGGGCTTCCGATTCGCGGTGAGCAAGGAGACCGGGGACCAGCAGGCGCAGCCCCGGACTCCCGCCGACTTCGAGGCGGTCTGCGGGAGCACGGCCCCGACGGAGGGCCGCAAGCGGGTGGCGCTGGTCATCGACTTCGGCACCCCCGAGGACGCCCCGGCGGGCGACGCCCCGCCGCAGGGCGCACCGCGCACGGCGTGCGCGCAGGTGGCGCCCGACGCCACGGCGGCCGAGGCGCTCGCGTCGGTCGCCAAGCCCCTGCGCTACAACGGCGCGGCGCTGCTCTGCGCGGTGTCCGGCTACCCCCGGCAGGGCTGCGGCGAGCCGATGGAGGACGCCCCGGCGGCCGCGGGTGCGCCCGAGGCGGCTCCCCCGGGCGACGCCGGCGACGCGGGCGGCCCCTCGGCGGGCCTGCTGGCGGGCGTCGCCGCGGTGATCGCCCTGGCCGCGGCCGCCATCTGGCAGTCCCGCCGCCGCACCCGATGACACCGCCCGCACCCCACCCCGACCGGTCACCGACCCCCACGCCCGGATCACCGGCTTCCACACCCCCGGGACCGTCCACGGCTGCCCCCGAGCCCGGATCGCCGACCCCCGCACCCCCGGAACCGGTTACGGCTGCCCCCACACCCGGACCGCCCGCCTCCACACCCCGGGCACCCACCCCGACCACCCCCACGCCCAGATCGCCAGCCTCCGCACCCCCGGGACCCACCATGGCCGCCCCCGAGCCCGGACCGCCGGCCTCCGCACCCCCGGGACCGACCACGGCTGCCCCCGAGGCCGGATCACCGACCCCTGCACCCCCGGAACCGATTACGGCCGCCCCCACGCCCGGACCGCCGGCGGCCACACCCCCGGGGCCGGCCGCAGCCGCCCCCGGGCCTGCCGCAGCGGCGCCCGCGGCGGCCCGCGGCCTCCCCGGCGGCGCGGCCGGCCGGACGGGCGGCGC
>NZ_JBHXSC010000127.1:0-6630 GCF_042716505.1 Streptomyces sp. NPDC058674 | reverse complement strand
GGCCGTGGAGGTCGCCTCCCCCATCGTGGTGGACGAGCGTGACCTGGTGGTCCGCCGACTGCACGGGCTGTCCCCGATGGCGGGCACCGACCTCGACGCCCTGCTGCGCAACCTCGGCATCCGCACCCTCGTCGTCACCGGGGTCTCCTCCAACATCGCGATCCCCAACACCGTCTTCGACGCGGTGAACCTCGGCTACCAGGTGGTCGTGCCGGCCGACGCCGTCGCCGGGGTCCCCGCTTCCTGCACCGCCGAGGTGATCCGCAACTCCCTCGGCCTCGTGGCGGCCATCACCACGGCCGAAAAGCTGCTCGCGCAGTGGGCTCCCGCGCACTGACCGCCGTAGTCTGGGCGGATGCTGTCCGAAGTGATCGCGACCCGCTACGTCACGCCCTTGCGTGAGGGCGGCTCGCTCCCGGGAATCGTCGAGGCCGACGACCTCGGTACCTACGTCATGAAGTTCACCGGAGCCGGCCAGGGCCGCAAGACCCTGGTCGCCGAAGTCATCTGCGGGCGCCTCGCCCAGCGGCTCGGGCTGCGGGTCCCGCCGCTGGTGCAGATGCAGCTCGACCCCGTCATCGGGCTGGGCGAGCCGGACCAGGAGGTCCAGGAGCTGCTGAAGGCCAGCGGCGGGCTCAACCTCGGCATGGACTACCTCCCCGGCTCGATCGGCTTCGACCCGCTCGCGTACCGGGTGGACCCGGCCGAGGCGGGGCGCGTGGTCTGGTTCGACGCGCTGATCAACAACGTCGACCGGTCCTGGCGCAACCCGAACATGCTGGTCTGGCACGGGGACCTGTGGCTCATCGACCACGGCGCCACCATGATCTGGCACCACAACTGGCCCACGGCCGCGGCCGCCGCCGCGAAACCGTACAACGCCTCCGACCACGTACTGGCCCCCGTCGGGCCGGACATCGCGGCCGCGGCCGCCGAGCTGGCGCCGCTCGTCACCGAGGAGCTGCTGACCGAGGTCGCGGCCGACGTCCCCGACGAATGGCTGGTCGACGAGCCCGGCTTCGACTCCGCGGACGCGCTGCGCCGCGCCTACGTGGAGGTGCTGCTGCCGCGCGCGGCCGCCATCCACGAGCGGATCACGATGGAGGCCGAGGTGAGGCCGCGGTCGGGACCGCCCGGATGGCTCGCCGAGCGCCTCGCCCCCCCGTCCCACCGGAAGAAGAGCGACAGCGAGTGATCAAGAGGGACGTGTTCGAGTACGCGCTGGTGCGGGTGGTGCCCCGGATGGAACGGGGCGAGTGCTTCAACGCCGGCGTGATCGTCTACTGCCGGGCCCACTCGTACGTGGCCGCGCGCACCCACCTCGACGAGGCCAAGCTCCTCGCCCTGGACCCGGAGGCCGACGTGGCCGGGGTGCGGGCCGCCCTGCACGGGGTCGAGGGCGTGTGCGGGGGCGGCGAGGGCGCGGGCCAGGCGGCCGGGGACGACGCGGGGCGCCGGTTCCGCTGGCTGATCGCACCCCGCAGCACCGTGGTGCAGCCGGGACCCGTGCACACCGGCCTGACCGCCGACCCCGCACGGGAGGTGCGGCGGCTCCTGGACCTGCTGGTGCTGTAGTGCTCTGGCCGGAGGGTGTGCCGGGCTGTGGCGGGCCGTGCCGGCCCGTGGCGGGCGTCGCGGCACCGTGGACCCTTCCGGCCGCGGTACCGGGGCGCCGCTCGTCCCCCGGGCCGGGGAGACAGGCGGGCCGCTCGGACCGGGCAGCCGTTGACACGGAGTGCCAGGGCTCCTAGCGTCTCCTCAGCTGAAGCTACTAAGCGGTTGCTCACCTCTGGGCGGCCGCCTCTCAAGGGCGAGGAGATCCAGCATGTCCACCACCGAGCAGCGCGTCGCGATCGTGACCGGGGCGGCCCGGGGCATCGGCGCGGCCACCGCCGGGCGCCTGGCCGCCGAGGGCCGGGCGGTCGCCGTACTCGACCTCGACGAGGCCGCCTGCAAGGACACCGTGGAGGCCATCACCGCGGTCGGCGGCAGGGCCCTGGCGGTGGGCTGCGACGTCTCCGACGGCGCCCAGGTGGAGGCGGCCGTGGCGCGCGTCGCGAGCGAGCTCGGCGCGCCTACCGTCCTCGTGAACAACGCGGGCGTCCTGCGCGACAACCTGCTCTTCAAGATGAGCGAGACCGACTGGGACACGGTCATGAACGTGCACCTCCGGGGCGCCTTCCTGATGTCGAAGGCCTGCCAGAAGTACATGGTCGAGGCGAAGTTCGGCCGCATCGTCAACCTCTCCAGCAGCTCGGCGCTGGGCAACCGCGGCCAGGTCAACTACTCCGCCGCCAAGGCGGGCCTGCAGGGCTTCACCAAGACCCTGGCCATCGAGCTCGGCAAGTTCGGCGTCACCGCCAACGCCGTCGCCCCCGGTTTCATCGTCACCGAGATGACCGCCCAGACGGCCGCTCGCGTGGGCATGGGCTTCGAGGAGTTCCAGGCCGCCGCCGCCACCCAGATCCCGGTCCAGCGCGTCGGCCGCCCGGACGACATCGCCAACGCCATCGCCTTCTTCACGGGCGAGGCCGCCGGCTTCGTCTCCGGCCAGGTCATGTACGTGGCCGGCGGCCCGCTCAACTGACGAGAGGCAGGACGCACGCCATGACGTACGACGGCACCGACAGCGGCAGGGTCGCGCTGATCACCGGGGCGAGCCGGGGCATCGGCTACGGCATCGCCGAGACCCTGGTCGCCCGCGGCGACCGGATCTGCATCACCGGGCGCAACGAGGAGGCCCTCAAGGAGGCCGTGGAGCGGCTCGGGGCGGACCGGGTGATCGGGGTCGCGGGGAAGGCGCACGACGAGGCCCACCAGGCCGTCGCCGTGGAGCGCACGATGGAGGCCTTCGGCCGCGTCGACTTCCTCGTGAACAACGCCGGCACCAATCCGGTCTTCGGCCCGATCGCGGACCTCGACCTCGGGGTCGCGCGCAAGGTCTTCGAGACCAACGTGGTCTCCGCCCTCGGCTTCGCGCAGCGGACCTGGCACGCCTGGCAGAAGGAGAACGGCGGGGCGATCGTGAACATCGCCTCGATCGCGGGCGTCTCCGCCTCGCCCTTCATCGGCGCGTACGGGATGAGCAAGGCCGCCATGGTCAACCTCACCCTCCAGCTCGCGCACGAGATGGCGCCCGGGGTCCGGGTCAACGCCATCGCCCCCGCCGTGGTCAAGACCAGGTTCGCCCAGGCGCTCTACGAGGGCCGCGAGCAGGAGGCCGCGGCGGCGTACCCGCTCGGCCGGCTCGGGACCCCCGAGGACATCGGCGGGGCCGCGGCATTCCTCACATCTGCACAAGCGGAATGGATCACCGGGCAAACTCTCGTGATCGACGGAGGAATGTTCCTCAATGCCGGTGTGCACTGACCGATAATCGGACGCATTTGCCTCCAAAGGGGAGCCAAATGCATCACGAATATGCACGGAACCGGTCAAGTGCCCCACGAAACCTATCCATTGGATTCGTGGGGCACTGCGGTAGGGTCTGCCGCACCCCTGGCTGATCGAGGAGCGTGCACGTGTTCAACCGGACCAGATGCCTGCAGATCACTGCGGCCCTTGCGTCCATATCCCTGCTCGCCGGATGCGGACTGCTCTCGGACGACAGCGGTGACGACCAGAAGAGAATTGTCGTCGGCACGACCAGTGCACCGAGCACCCTCGACCCGGCGGCCGCGTGGGACGGCTCCTGGGAGCTGTACCGGAACGTCTACCAGACCCTGATGGCGTTCCCCACGGGCTCCACCAAGCCCCAGCCGGACGCCGCCCAGAGCTGCGAGTTCACGGACACGGCCAACGAGTCGTACCGGTGCACCCTGCGCAAGGGCCTGAAGTTCTCCAACGGTGAGGCGCTCGACGCCAAGGCCGTCAAGCACTCGCTCGACCGGATCCGGACCATCGGCAGCAAGTTCGGCCCCAAGGACCTCTTCGGAACCCTGGACAAGATCGAGACCCCGGACCCGCTGACCGTCGTCTTCCACCTGAAGACCCCGGACGCCACCTTCCCGTACGTGCTCGGCTCGCCGGCCGCCTCGCTCGTCGCGCCCAAGGACTACCCGGCCGACAAGGTGCGCGAGGACGGCAAGATCACCGGCTCCGGCCCGTACCTCCTGGACTCGTACAAGGAGGGCGGCGAAGCGGTCCTCAGCCGCAACGGCGGCTACGCGGGCTTCGCCAACCGGCGCAACAACGCGGTGACCATCCGCTACTTCAAGGACTCGGCGCAGATGGTCACGGCGCTCAAGGCGAAGGAGATCGACGCCACCTACCGAGGGCTGTCGGCCGTGGAGATCCGCGACCTCCAGACCCCCGCCGCGCACGCGCAGGGCGTCCAGGTCGTCGAGAACGTCGGCGCCGAGATCCGCTACCTCGTCTTCAACCCGAAGGACCCGCAGGTCAACAAGCTTCCCGTGCGCCAGGCGATGGCCCAGATCATCGACCGCGGAGAGCTGGTGTCCAAGGTCTACCAGGGCACCGCCGAGCCGCTGTACTCGATGGTCCCAAAGGGGGTCGTCGGCCACAAGACGCCCTTCTTCGACAAGTACGGGCACTCGGACGTCGCCAAGGCCAAGAAGATCCTCAAGGACGCCGGGATCAACCAGCCGGTCGAGCTGACCCTCTGGTACACCACCGACCGCTACGGCGCCTCCACCGCCGACGAGTTCACCGAGCTCAAGCGGCAGCTCGACGAGAGCCTGCTCTTCAAGATCACCCTGCGCGGCCAGCCCTGGAAGGCCTTCCAGGAGGGCTACAAGAGCGGCGAGTACCCGATCTTCGGCCGAGGCTGGTTCCCCGACTTCCCGGACCCGGACAACTTCATCGCGCCGTTCGTCGGCAAGGAGAACGCGGTCGGCACCCCGTACGAGCCCGCGCAGATCCTGAACGAGCTGCTGCCCAAGTCCCGCCGCGAGGGCGACCGCTCGGCCGGGGTCCGCGAGTTCGAACAGGCCCAGCAGATCTTCGCCGAGGACGTCCGGCTGCTGCCGCTGTGGCAGGGCAAGCTGTACGTCGCCGCACGCGAGGACATCGCGGGCGCCGAGCGGGCACTGGACCCGCAGACCGCCATGCAGATGTGGGAGCTGTACCGCAAGACCAGCTGGTAGGGGCGGAAGCAGCCGCCCGGCCCCGGTGACCGAGGTCCCGGGCCGGGCGGCCGACGGTGCTGTCAGTGGCCCCGGGTAGGTTCTGGAGCAGTTGCACGAACTCGTACCGGAGGTTGTCGTCGTGACCCAGCTGCTGCCCGAGTCCTGGCTCCCCGTCCTCGGCGGGGAACTGGACCAGCCCTACTTCAGGGAACTCACCGAGTTCGTCGAGAAGGAGCGGGCGAACGGGCCGGTCTACCCGCCCCGCGAGCAGGTCTTCGCGGCCCTGGAGGCCACTCCCTTCGACCAGGTGAAGGTGCTGGTCCTCGGCCAGGACCCCTACCACGGCGCCGGCCAGGGCCACGGCCTGTGCTTCTCCGTGCAGCCCGGGGTGAAGACCCCGCCCTCGCTGCGCAACATCTACAAGGAGATGAAGGAGGAGCTCGGCCTGCCCGTCCCGGACAACGGGTACCTGATGCCGTGGGCCCGGCAGGGCGTCCTGCTCCTGAACGCGGTGCTCACCGTCCGCGAGGCCGAGCCCAACTCGCACAAGGGCAAGGGCTGGGAGAAGTTCACCGACGCGGTGATCCGCGCCGTGTCCGACCGCCCGGACCCGGCGGTCTTCGTGCTGTGGGGCGCCTACGCCCAGAAGAAGCTCCCGCTGATCGACGAGGAGCGGCACGCGGTCGTCAAGGGCGCCCACCCGTCCCCGCTGTCGGCCAAGAAGTTCTTCGGGTCCCGGCCCTTCACGCAGATCGACCAGGCCGTCGCCGCCCAGGGCCATGAGCCGATCGACTGGCGGATCCCGGACCTCGGCTGACGTCCCCCCGCGCCTCGGCGCCAATGCCGGTGCCTGCGGCTAGCGTCGTGACGACCGGACCGCAGGAGGTCCGGAGGAGCCAGCCGGAGGCCGCGTTGACGGAGCAGCAGGAGGCGTCGGAGGACGCCGTCATGACCAGGATCGGCCAGGCCGTCATCCTGCTGCACGCAGGGGACCGCGAGGAGGCCCGCAACCGGCTCGGCGAGATCTGGTCCGAGATCGGCGAGGACGGGGACTCCCTCCACCGCTGCACGCTCGCGCACTACATGGCGGACGCGCAGGACGACCCCGCCGAAGAGCTGGCCTGGGACCTGCGGGCCCTCACAGCGGCCGCTCCGGCGGCCTCCGCGCCGGGCGAGGGCATCCCCGGCGTGCGGACCGCGGGACGGGCGGGGCAGCGGGCCATGCGGGTGTTCTACCCGTCGCTCCACCTCAGCCTCGCCGCCGACTACGTCAAGCTGCGGCGGCCGGAAGCCGCCCGGGTCCACCTTGCGCGCGCCCGCGCCGCCACCGGCGCGCTCTCCGACGACGGGTACGGCAACGGCGTACGGGCCGCCATCGCGCGGCTGGAGCGCAGCCTCGCCGCGGACCCGGGGGAGCGGCCCCGGCCCTTCCCCGAGCAGTCCCCCTAGGCCCTGTCGTCAAAGTCCCGCCTGGCCCGCGGCGCCCGGCACCGCACCTCGCCGCGTTGTCGGGGCGCCCGAGTACGTCCAGTACTCGGGCGCC
>NZ_JBHXSC010000126.1:0-7275 GCF_042716505.1 Streptomyces sp. NPDC058674 | reverse complement strand
GCTCCTCAGGGCCCCGGCCGCGAACCGACGCGGGCCCCCGCCGGGACCTGCGCCGACCCGTCGCCGGGGGCTGCGGCCGCAAACCGCTCCGCGTCCGCGGCGACGCCGACGGGGACCGCGGCGGCGGGGACGGCGAGGGGGGCGGAGACGGCGAGGGGGGCGGGGGCCGCCGGATGCGGCTCCGGGGTCTCCGCGGACCGCCCGGCAGGCCCGGGGAGGCCCTCCTCCGGAGGTCCCGGCAGTTGCTTCGGGCGGCGCCGGCCCTTCGGTGGGCGGTCCGGGTCCTCGTCCGCGCGCGGCAGCCGGCGGTGGCCCTCCGAATGGTCGTTCACCCAGCCGCACACCCCGCACGCGTACCGCCCGTCCAGCCCGGCGATGTGGGTCCCGCACCGCCGGCACTCGGCCTCGGTCAGCTCGGGCGCGGGGAGCGGAGCGGTGGACTCGGGGCGCCCCTCGGGGAGGCACGCCGCGGGGGGCCTGCGCGTCATGGGGCGCAGCGTACGCGGGCGGACGGGGTCGGCCCGTCAAGGGGCCCCGCAGATGTCACTCCCGGCCACGGGCGGCCGTCCATCCCGGGGCCTGTTCTGCACACGATCGGATGAATGTGGGACAGACAGGGCGGGACGAGGCGAGTTCGCCGCTACATTCACGCCGTTCACTGGGCCGGGACCCCGGTCCGTCACGTCAGGAGACCGTGGAGCCGATGACGGAACGACCTGCCCAGCGCGTCCCCAACCGGCAGCTCGCGGCGCTGATCGAGGAGGCCGGTTTCTCCAACGCCGGGCTGGCGCGCCGCGTCGACCAGCTCGGCCTGGAGCACGGTCTCGATCTGCGGTACGACAAGACCTCGGTGACGCGGTGGCTGCGCGGGCAGCAGCCGCGCGGCACCACCCCCGCGCTGATCGCCGAGGTGTTCACCAGGCGCCTCGGCCGGCGGCTCTCGGCGCAGGACCTCGGTCTGGACGCGTGCGCGCCCGTGTACGCGGGGCTGGAGTTCGCGGCCACCCCCGAGGAGGCCGTGGACATCGCCAGCGGGTTGTGGCGCAAGGACTCCGGCTCGCACGCCGAGCTACGGAAGATCGCCTTCACCCCGGCCGGGCTGGTCGTGCCGAGCCGGGACTGGCTGATCGGGCGCGCCGACGAGCGGGTGGGGCGGGGGGCCGATCCGGCCGCGTCCAGGATTCCGGTGCAGGGGCGCGCCACGGTGCCCCGGCAGCGGCAGGTCGACCGCGGTCCCGGGCAGCGGGTGACGGGCGGGGACATCGCGGCGCTGCGGTCGGTGGGCGAGCTGTTCCGGACCCTGGACCAGGCCTACGGCGGCGGCCACGCCCGGCAGGCCCTGGTGCGCTACCTGGAGCACGAGGCCGAGCCGATGCTGCGGGGCACCTACGGGGAGGCCACCGGGCGGCGGCTGTTCTCCGCCGCCGCCGATCTGACCCGGCTCGCGGGCTGGACCTCGTACGACATCGCCGCGCACGGGCTGGCCCAGCGGTACTTCGTGCAGGCCCTGCGGCTCGCCCAGGCCGCCGGGGACCGGCCGTACGGCTCGTACGTACTGGTCACGATGAGCCGCCAGGCGGTCTACCTCGGGCACGGCCGCGAGGCCGTGCAGCTGGCCCGGGTGGCCCAGCAGGGCGTCGGCTCCGGGCCGCCGCCGGTGGTGCAGGCGCTGCTCCACTCGGCGGAGGCGCGCGGACACGCCGTGCTGGGCGAGGTCCGGGCGGCCACGGCCTCGCTGGTGCGGGCGGAGCGGGCGCTGGGTGCGGCCCGGCCGGGGGACGACGTGCCGCCCTGGGCGCGCTTCTTCGACGAGGCGCAGCTGGCGGACGACTTCGGGCACTGCCATCGGGACCTCCAGCAGTACCGGGCCTCGGCGCAGCACGCGGAGCGCTCGCTCCAGCTGCGGGCCCCGGGGTACGCCCGGTCGCGGCTGTTCTGCCGGGTGGTGCTCGCCACGGCCCGGCTGGGGCTGGGCGAGCTGGACCAGGCGTGCGCGCTGGGCGCGGAGGCGGCGCAGCAGGCGAGCGAGATGCGGTCGGCGCGGGCGGTGGAGTACGTACGGGACTTCGAGCGCCGGCTGGAACCGTACCGGGACGCCTCGGCGGTGCGGACGTACCGGGACCGGGTGTCGGCGCTGTCCTGACCCGCCCCCCCCAGCGGGCCCGGGCGGGCCGCTGGGGTGCGGGCGCCGGGCGCCTCAGGCCGCCAGCGGAAGGGTCGGTTCCGGGGTGGCCGGGAGGGGGATGCCGAAGTCGCGCAGGACGGCGGTGGCGGCCCGCCGGGCCGAGTGCAGGGCGCCCTGGACGGTGTTGGTGTCGCGGTGGTCCCCGCACACGTACAGCCCGGCCAGGACCCGGACCGGGCGTCGCAGGTCGTGCGGCGGGGGCATCGCGGGGACGGCCTCCGGCGTGTGGTGGACGTCCAGCAGCTCCCACTCCCGGGTCGGGGTCTCGTAGAGCCGGGCCAGGCGCGAGGCGACCGTACGGGTGGGCGGCGGCGGGCCGAGGACGGTGGTGGTGACCAGGCTCCGGCCGGCCGGGGCCCGGGCCGGGTCGACGGCGCTCATCACCGCGGTGTAGGCGACGGGCCAGGCGGGGTCCGCGTCCAGGAGCAGCGAGCCGTCCCAGGGCAGCGGGGCGGCGGTGGCGTGGTGCAGGACGGTGACCTCGTGGAAGGCGGGTACGCGCAGGCCGGGCAGGAGCTCGGCGGCGGCGCGGGCCCCGGTGGCCAGGAGGACGGACCGGCAGCCGAACCGGCCGTGCTCCTCGGTGGTGACCAGGTTGGTCGCCACCGACCGGACCCGGACCCCGGTGTGCACGGTGCCGGGCGGCAGGGCGGCCGCGAGCAGGTCGGGCAGGGCCGCCGCGCCGCCCTCGGGCACGGCGAGCCGGCCGCGGGCGAAGGTGCGCAGGGCCAGGTCGGCGACGCGGCTCGAGGTGGTGAGCTCCGGATCGCGGAGCAGGGCGGCGAGGAGCGGGCGCACGACGCCGTTGACCGTGCGCGGCGGCAGGGTCCGGGTCCGCAGGGCGGCGTGCGCGGTGCGTTCGGGCCGGGCGAGCAGCTTGTCCTCGGACAGGGCGGCGAGCCGGCCCAGGGCGGCGCTGAGCCGGGCCTGGTCGAGGGAGCCGCTGGCCAGGGCCCGGGCGGGGGTGAGCGCCCCGGCCCGGTGCTGCTTGCCGTCGGTGTGGACGAGGACTCCGGGCGCGAAGGGGCGCAGGGTGAGGTCCTCCAGGCCGGGGGTGCGGGCCAGTTCCGTGTAGGCCGTGTTGAGCAGTTGGCCGATCCGGTCCAGCCGGAATCCGTCGGCCGACGTGGTGGCCATCCGGCCGCCGGGGTCGTCGGCGGCCTCCAGGACGGTGACCGTGACCCCTGCTGCGATCAGGTGCTGCGCTGCCGCGAGTCCTGAGACTCCGGCTCCTACGATGACGACGTCCGCATGGTGTGCGGCATGGTGTGAGCTGCTGAGCACGTGCCCCTCCCCGAGGTCGGCGCGGCTGTGTCTCACCGTCCTTCCCCCAACCGGCTCCGGCGGAACCCACGTTGGATGAGGTAATACGGTCGGGTCCGGTCGGACCCGGTCGCATCACGGTCGCATTCGAGTCACGACCGGTCGCACGGCGGTCGCAGCGGTGGCGGGTGCGGTCGCTCAGAGGGCGGCGCGGATCGCCTGCTCGATTCCGGGGTCGCTGAAGACGAAGCCCGACTCCAGCAGCCGGGCGGGCCGCACCCGCTGACTGCCCAGCACGTCCTCGGCGAACTCTCCCAGCGCGACGCGCAGGGCGACGGCCGGCACGGGCAGCACCGCGGGCCGGTGCAGCACCCGGCTCATGGCCTCCGTCACCTGCCGGTTGGTCAGCGGCTCGGGGGCGGTGAGGTTGACCGGGCCGGAGAGGGCCGGGGTGTCGACGAGGTGGCGCAGGGCCGCGACCTCGTCCCGCAGCGAGATGTACGACCAGTACTGGCGCCCGTTGCCGATGCGGCCTCCGGCGCCGGCCCGGAAGATCGGGAACAACCGGCCCCAGGCCCCGCCGTCGCGGGCGACGACCAGGCCGGTACGGGCGTGGACGGTACGGATGCCGGCTGCGGCGGCGGGTTCGGCAGCCGCCTCCCACTCCACGCAGACCGAGGGCAGGAACCCGTGCCCGGCGGGGGCGTCCTCGGTGACCGCGCGGTCGCCGGTGTCGCCGTAGTAGCCGATGGCGGACCCGCTGACCAGGACGGCGGGCGGCTCGTCGAGGGCGGCTGCGGCCCGTGCGACGGCGGCGGTGCCGAGGACCCGGCTGTCGCGGATCTCCCGCTTGTAGGCGGCGGTCCACCGGTGGTCCCCGACTCCCGCTCCGGCCAGGTGCACGACGGCCGCGCAGCCCGCCAGTCCGGCGGGGTCCACCTCCCCCCGCGCCGGGTCCCACCGCGCCTCGTCGGCGGCGGCGGGCGCCCGGCGCACGAACCGGACCACCTCGTGCCCGTCCGCCCGGAGGGACCGTACGAGGGCCTTGCCGATGAGCCCGGTGGAACCGGTGACCGCGATGCGCATGCCTCCATCCTGCCGGTTCGCCCGGCCGCCCCGCCCGAACCACCCCGGCGGCGGCACGAGCGGCACGATCCGCCCGCCCGCCCCCGGCCCGGCGGGGACGCGGACGGGGGCTGGTCGGGGGCGGCCGGGGTCGCGTACTCCGGTCGCGGGCGGGCGTACCCGGGTCGGCCGGGGGGCTCAGGCGGAGGTGCCGAGCACGGTGCCCACCGCGTAGGTCACCGCCATCGCCAGGGCGCCCCCCGCGACGTTGCGCAGCACCGCCCGGCCCGTCGGCGCCCCGCCGAGCCGGGCGCTCACCACCCCGCACAGCGTGAGCGCGGCCAGGACGGCGGCCGCGGTGACCGGCACCCGCGCCGACGGCCCCGGCAGCGTGATCGCCAGCAGCGGCAGCAACGCCCCCACCGTGAAGGCGACGAGGCTGGCCACGGCCGCGTGCCAGGGGTTGGCGAGTTCGTCGGGATTGATGCCCAGCTCCACCCGGGCGTGGGCCTGCAGCGCGTCCCGTTCCGTGAGCTGTTCGGCGGCCTCCCGGGCCAGCTCGCGGCTCAGGCCCCGCGCCGCGAGCAGGTCGGTGAGTTCGTCGAGCTCCGCCGCCGGCTCCTCGGCCAGTTCCCGGCGCTCATGGGCGAGCGCGGCCTGTTCGGAGTCCCGCTGCGAGTGGACGGATACGTACTCCCCCGCCGCCATCGACAGCGCGCCCGCCAGCAGTCCGGCCACGCCCGCCGCCAGGATCGCCGAGCGGGAGGTGGTGGCGCCGGCGACGCCGACCACCAGGCCCGCCGTGGAGATGATCCCGTCGTTGGCGCCGAGCACCCCCGCCCGCAGCCAGTTGAGCCGCGTGCTGATCTCCGCGCTCTGCGAGCCGCCGCCGACCCGGCCGCCACCGGCCCGGCCGCCGCCGTGGGCCGCGCGGTGCGCCCGCGTCGGCGGCCTGCCCGGGGCTTCGTCGTCCGTCACGCCCCCACTGTCCCGGCACGGGCCGCCCGCGGCCACCCGCCGGGCCGGTCCGGGGTGCGCGGGACCCGCCCCGGTACCAGGGTGGAGGGGTGAGACGCGGACGGGAGGAGCCGGGCTGGCTGCGCGGGCAGCCGCCGCCGGTCTGGGCCCGGATCGCCCCCGCCGCGGCCCTGGTCGTGCTGGTCCTCGCCCAGGCGCTCACCCCGGGCGACGTGGAGCTGGGCTTCTTCCTCGCCGCCCTGCCCCCTGTCGCGGCCTTCGCGTACGGGGCGGCGGGCACCGCCTTCTTCGCCGCGCTGGTGCTGGTGCTGCTGGGCGCCCCCGCCCTGGGCGTCGGCCGCGCCCGCGGCTCCGACCTGGCCACCGTGGCCGCGGTCGGGTTGCTCAGCGTGGTCATCGCCTGGGTCCGGCGGCGGCGCGACGCGCAGCTGGTCACCGTACGGACGGTGGCGGAGGCGGCCCAGCTGGCCGTCCTGCCGCCCCTGCCGGACCGGGTCGGTCCCGTCCGCTGCTGCGGGCTGTACCGGGCGGCGCAGCGGGGCACGCTGGTCGGCGGCGACCTCTACGACGTGCGGGCGGGGCCGTACGGGGTGCGGGCGCTGGTCGGGGACGTGCAGGGGCACGGTCTGGCGGCGGTCGCCACGGTGGCCGCGCTGCTCGGGGCGTTCCGCGAGGCGGTGCTGGACGACGCGGAGCTGGCGAAGGTGGCGGCCCGGCTGGACCGGCGGCTGCTGGCCGACACCGCGCAGGCGGCGGATTCCGGGGACCCCCCGGAGCTCTTCGCGACGGCGGTGCTCCTGGAGTTCCCGCCCGGCCTGGACCTGGTACGGATCGTGTCGTGCGGGCACCCGTCCGCCCTCCTCCTGCGCGGTTCGGCGGTCGAGGAGGTGGCGGTGGAGCCGGGGCCGCCGCTGGGGCTGGGGCTTGCCGGGCCGGCCGAGCCGGCGCCGGTGGAGCTGCCGGTGGGCCCCGGGGACCGGCTGCTGCTGTACACCGACGGCGTGACGGAGGCCCGGGACCGGGCCGGGCACTTCTACCCGCTGCCCGCCCGGGTGCCCGTACTGGCGCGGGACCCGGCGGGCCTGGTCCAGGCGGTGTGGCGGGACCTGGCGGCCTTCACGGGCGGCGGCCCCGGCGACGACGTGGCCCTGCTGCTGCTCTCCCCGGACGCCGCCGACGCCGATGCCGCCCCCGGGCCGGCCGACCCGGCGGGCGCGCCGCGCCCGCCGCACCCGCACGGCTGATGCCCGCAGGCCCCCGCGGCCGGAGCCCACAGATCCGCCTGACGCCCATACCGCCGACGCCCGGCCGTCCGGGCGCCGTACGGCCGTAGCCCGCAGGCCCGCCCGACGCCCGCACCGGCGGAGCCGTACGGCTTGCGCCCGCGCACCCGCACGACTGACGCCAGCGGCCGCCGCCCGTACGGCCGGAGCCCGCAGGCCTGCCTGGCGCCCATACCCGTGACGCCCGACCGGCCGGCGCCGTACGGCCGGAGCCCGCGCGCCCGCCCGACGCCCGTACCGGCGGAGCCGTACGGCAGGCCCCCGCGGCTCGCGCCCGCAGGCCCGTAGCCCGCACGCCTGACGCCCGCAGGCCCGCATAGCACCCGTACGGCCGACGCCCCGCCGGCCGGAGCCCGTACGGCCGGTGTGGAGGGTGGCGGGCCGGTCGCCGGAGCGTGCCGGCCGGAGCCCTCCCCCCGGCCGGGGGGGCCCGCCCGCCCCCGCCCCCGCGGGGGGGGCGGAAGGGCCGGATCCGCGGCCGGCCCCCCGACGGGGGGGCGA
>NZ_JBHXSC010000125.1:0-7537 GCF_042716505.1 Streptomyces sp. NPDC058674 | reverse complement strand
CACCCGGTACCGGACGACCAGGACGCCGTACGACGACATGGCGGCGGGGGGGCCCCCCCCCGGGGAAGTGGGGGGGGGCGGCCCCCCCCCGGCCGGGGCCCCCCCCCCGCCCCCTGGGGCCGGGTCAAGGGCGCGCGCCCCGCCCCCCGCACTGCGGGGGACGCGGCCTTCGCCGTCTGCGGACCGGTCAGTGGAAGAAGTGCCGGGTCCCGGTGAAGTACATGGTCACGCCGGCCTTCTTCGCGGCCTCGACGACCTGCTCGTCGCGGACCGAACCACCCGGCTGCACGACGGCCTTGATGCCGGCGGCCGTGAGGATCTCCAGCCCGTCCGGGAAGGGGAAGAAGGCGTCGGACGCGGCGTACGAGCCCTGCGCGCGCTCGGCGCCGGCCCGCTCGACGGCGAGCTTCGCCGAGTCGACGCGGTTGACCTGGCCCATGCCGACGCCGACCGAGGCGCCGTCCTTGGCGAGCAGGATGGCGTTGGACTTGACGGCCCGGCAGGCCTTCCACGCGAAGGCGAGCCCGGCGAGTTCCTCGGCGGACAGCGCCTCGCCGGTGGCGAGGGTCCAGTTGGCCGGGTCGTCGCCCTCCGCCTGGAAGAGGTCCGACTGCTGGAGCAGCGCGCCGCCACTGACGGGCTTGAGGTCGCCCGGCTGGTGCGGGGTGCCGTCCACCTTCAGGACGCGGATGTTCTTCTTCTTCGCCAGGATCTCGACCGCGCCGTCCTCGTACGCCGGGGCGGCGATGACCTCGGTGAAGATCTCGGCGACCTGCTCGGCGAGCTCGACGGTCACCGGGCGGTTGACGGCGATGACGCCGCCGAAGGCCGAGAGCGGGTCGCAGGCGTGCGCCTTGCGGTGGGCCGCGGCGACGTCGCTGTCCACCGCGATGCCGCACGGGTTGGCGTGCTTGATGATCGCCACGCACGGCTCTTCGTGGTCGTAGGCGGCGCGACGGGCGGCCTCGGTGTCCACGTAGTTGTTGAAGGACATCTCCTTGCCGTGCAGCTGCTCGGCGTTGGCGAGCCCGCCCGGCTGGCCGTCCGTGTACAGCGCGGCGGCCTGGTGCGGGTTCTCGCCGTAGCGCAGGGTCGACTTGCGCTCCCAGGCGCCGGCCAGGAACTCGGGCAGGACGGCCTCCGGCTCCGGGGCGTACGCGTTCGTGAACCAGGAGGCCACCGCGACGTCGTAGGCGGCGGTGTGCTGGAAGGCCTCGGCCGCGAGCCGCTTGCGGGAGGTCAGGTCGAAGCCGCCGTTCTTCGCCGCGTCGAGGACGTCGGCGTAGCGGGCGGGGCTGGTGACGACCGCGACGGAGGGGTGGTTCTTGGCGGCGGCGCGGACCATCGAGGGGCCGCCGATGTCGATCTGCTCGACACACTCGTCGGGGGTGGCACCCGACTGGACGGTGGCCAGGAAGGGGTAGAGGTTGACGACCACCAGGTCGAAGGGCTCGACGCCCAGCTCGGCGAGCTGGTTGCGGTGGTCCTCCAGGCGCAGGTCGGCGAGGATGCCGGCGTGCACGCGCGGGTGCAGCGTCTTGACCCGGCCGTCCAGGCACTCGGGGAAGCCGGTGAGCTCCTCGACCTTGGTGACGGGGACCCCGGCGGCGGCGATCTTCGAGGCGGTGGAGCCGGTGGAGACGAGCGCGACGCCCGCCTCGTGCAGGCCGCGGGCCAGCTCTTCCAGTCCCGTCTTGTCGTAGACGCTGATGAGCGCACGCCGGATCGGCCGCTGGGTCGTGGTCGGGTCGTTGCTCTCTACGGCGGTCACTGGATTGTTACCTTTCGTCCCTCAATGCGGTAGCCGTGCCGGGCCAGGCGCCCCACGACGTCGACGAGCAGCGAGCGCTCGACTTCCTTGATGCGCTCATGGAGAGCGGCTTCGTCTTCCTCGTCCCGGACCTCGACCACACCCTGGGCGATGATCGGACCGGTGTCCACGCCGCCGTCCACGAAGTGGACCGTGCAGCCGGTGACCTTCACCCCGTAGGCGAGCGCGTCCCGTACGCCGTGCGCGCCGGGGAAGGCGGGGAGGAGTGCGGGATGGGTGTTGACGAACCGGCCGCCGAAGCGGTCGATGAACGCCTTGCCCACGATCTTCATGAACCCGGCGGAGACCACCAGGTCGGGGGCGTGCGCGTCCGTGGCCGCGGTCAGGGCGGCGTCCCATTCCGCACGGCTCCCGTAGGCCTTCACCGGGCAGACGAAAGTGGGGATCCCGGCCTTCTCGGCCCGCTCCAGGCCCACGATGTTCTCGCGGTCGGCCCCCACGGCGACGACCTCGGCGCCGAAGCTCTCGGGTCCGCCGGGGTGCGAGGCGATGGCGTCGAGCAGGGCCTGGAGGTTGGTGCCGGAACCGGAGACCAGCACGACCAGGCGGGAGGCGGCCATGGGAGGCCCTTTCTCGGTGGAATGCGGTGTTCGTCTTTGTGCGGTCATACGAAACCTCGGGGTGCCGGTATACGGGGGACCCTACGAAGCGGCGGACCGCCTGCAACGATACCGGCACACCGGACGGCCCCCGAGGGACGGGGGGACGGCCGAGGGGTAGCGTCTGGC
Organism: Streptomyces sp. NPDC058674; assembly: GCF_042716505.1. NCBI lineage: Bacteria > Bacillati > Actinomycetota > Actinomycetes > Kitasatosporales > Streptomycetaceae > Streptomyces > Streptomyces sp. NPDC058674. The sequence continues at coordinate 4,978 of NZ_JBHXSC010000125.1, read as the reverse complement.
ATACAAGCCGCAAACAGGCCTCACCTCGCGATGACGTCGGCCACGACGTCCCTGACACAGGGGAAGAAACACACCCGATGCCGGACCGCCGCCAGCCCGACCCCCCCACCGACGACAACCCCTTCGCGGCGCCCCCGGAAGGCCGGCCCGACCAGCCGTGGCAGCCGCGCCCCGGCGCCGACGGCCAGGACCGGGACCGGGACGCCCGGGGTGAGCGCCCGAAGGACGGGACCAAACGGGGCGGCCCGGCGCGCTGGGACCCGACGGACCCGATCCAGCGCCGCGCCCGCTACGCGCTGCTGGCCGGCATGTGGGGCTTCTTCTTCGGCATCTTCGGGATCCCGTCGGTCGGGCTCCTGCTGGGGGCGCTCGCCCTGTACTGGGGGATCACCGCGCTGCGCGGCAAGCCGGTCGCCGCTGCGGCCGGGGGCGCCGAGCGGCCCGCCGGCTCCGCCGCCACGACGCCGGCCGCCGCCCCGCAGGGCGGGCTGGCGGCGCTGGGCGACGCGGCCCGGCCCCAGCGGACGGCCGCGGTCAGCGGGCTGGTCGCCGCCTCGCTGGCGATCCTGCTGGCCATGAGCTCGTACGCGCTCCAGCTCGCGTACAAGGACTTCTACGTCTGCCGGGACGACGCCCTGACGTCGGCGGGCGAGCTGGAGTGCAACGACCTGCTCCCGGACAACGTCATCGGCGACATCCTCAAGGTCCGTCAGTAAGCAGTCGCCCGGGGGTCAGGCGGGCGGCCTCCGCCGGGCCATGACACGGGCACCGGCCACGGAGGGCACCTGCGACGGGGCCCCGGCGGGGGCGGGTGGCCGGGTGGGTGCGGGTTCGGGTGCCCGGGTGCGCGCCGGAGCCGATACGGGTGCCGGGGCGGGGGTCGAGGCCGGAGCCGGGGTTGATGCCCGGGTGCGCGCCGGAGCCGGAGCCTGGGCGGGCGCCCAGGCGGGTCCCGGAGCCGGGGCCGGAGCCGGGGCCGGAGCCGCGCCGGAGGCCGGGGCCGTGCCCGAGGCCTGAGCCGGGGCCGAAGCGCGCGCCAGGGCCGGCGCCGTGGCGGAGGCCGGGGTCGGAGTCGGTGCGGGTGGCGGGGTCGGGTGTGTCGCCGGGGCCGGTCCCGGGATCGGCGGGAGGTCGAGGCCGAGGCCGAGGCCCCGTACGACCGTAACGGGCCGCAGCGGCCGTCCCGGGCGCGGAGCCCGTGCCGGCCCCTCGACGCCGGCCTCCGCCTGCGGCGGCGCAGGCCGGGGGCCGGGCGGGGGCGCCGACGCCGTCCCGCCCGCCAGGGGCCTGGACGCCGCCGCCGGAAGCTCCCCGGGCTCCTCCCCCGGGGCGGGGACCGGCGACGCCGACGAGAAGTCCGGGACCAGGGTGCCCGCCGCGCGGCGCAGCGCCGCCCAGCGGACCTCCCGTACGCCGGTGTCGTGCCAGCCGTCGTCCTCCGGGGCGTCCGCCTCGAGGTCGCAGAGCCCGCCGGCCGGCCGGGTCCGCCACGCGTGCACCGACACCGCGACCGGCACCGCCAGCAGCAAGGTCCAGCCGAAGGCCGCAGCCCCCGTCGCCCACCACACCGGCCCGACGTCGGCCAGCACCCCGGAGCCGAGGGGCCCCGCGGACGCCGCCGCCAGTGCGGCCATGGCCACGCCGCACACGAGCGCGCCCAGGGCCGCCGTGAGCGCGGTCTCCCCGTACGACACGTCGCGCGCCCGGCGTACGGCGAACCAGCCCACGGCGAGCCCGGCCACCACCGGCACCCCGAGGGCGGCCCAGGTCAGCGGGGTCCCGGGGCCCTCCGGCGGCAGCGCCGCCAGCAGCGGGAACCGGGGCAGCACGGGCGATCCGGTGAAGCCGAGCGGAGTCGCGACCGCGCCGGTACCGAGGGCGAAGCCGGGGCCGAGCCCGTAGGACGCCCCCCACACCATCGCGTTCGGAATCAGCGCCACCGCGACCAGCAGGACCGCGAACCGGCCCGACCACACCCCGGTCAGGGACAGGAACGACCCCTGGACCTCCGTGCCGTGCCACACCAGCGAGGCGGCGACGAGCAGCGCTCCACCGCCCAGGAGCACGAGGGCGCCACCCGCACCGGCCCGGAGCGCAAGGGCGTAGCGGGGGCGCGCGGCCATCCTCCGCACGCCCTGCGGCAGCCAGGGCGGCCACGGGCCGAGGGGGCGTCCGCGGGCCGCCCACACCCCGCCCGCCGCGGCGAGCACGGCGACGAGCGGCACGTGCCAGGCCGCGCTGAGCGGGTCGGCGGGCATCGGGCCCCCGGCGGCGTACGCGGTGGCGAGGGCCCCGACCGCCAGGTAGCCGCAGAGCACGGCGGAGAAGACGGCGCCGGCGGGCAGCACCTCCTCGACGTCCTCCTCCTCGACGGCGGTCCCGAGCCGTGCGGCGCGCCGCATGAGCAGGACGGGCAGGGCGACGAGCAGCAGGGGGGTCACGCCGACGGGCGCGGGCACCCCCGACAGGGTCTCGTAGCGCACCAGCTCCGTCCCGTGGGCCAGGAGCCACAGCCCGGCGGCGAGGTGCAGGGCTCCGCCGGGGCCGCTGTCGGGATAGGGGGAGCTGATCCACAGCACGATGACGAGCACGGCGAGGAAGCCGAGCCCGAGTCCGGCCGCGACGGCGCCGCCCGCCACGCAGGCGGCGGCGGCGGCCGGGGAACGGCGCCGCCGGACGGTTGCGGGGGTCGCGGACAACGGGGTCCCGCGTTCGGTCACTTGGGTCACCCCGCCATGGTGCCAACGACACGCGCTATGGGCGGGTAACAGGCGAATGACCGTGGTGTCGCCCAATATACGTTTATGTACTTTATTGCCCAGGACTGCCGGGTCGCGGGGAGTGTGGCATGACACAGAGCGTCGATACGACCTCGGAGCTGAGCCTCCCGTCCCCGAAGGAACGCCGCAGACTGCGCGAGGCGGCGTCCCTGACGCACGAGGAGGTCGCGGCCGCGGTCGGCGTCACCCCGAGCACGCTCCGCTCCTGGGAAACGGGCCGTTCCAAGCCCCGGGGCCGCAAGCGCGAGGCGTACGCGAAGCTCTTGGCCGGCCTCGCCACCCCACCGCACGCGAAACCCCCCGAGCCGGCCCCCGCCCCGCCCGGGCCCCACGCCGAACCCCCCGCGCGGCCCCCCGCCCCGCCCGGGAACGAGCCCGCGGCGGGACCGGCGGGCGCACGGAACCCTGGACAGCCACCGGCCGGACCCGCCCCCGGCGCAACCCCCGAGCCGGCCCCCACCCCGCCCGGGAACGAGCCCGCCGCGGACGCGGGCGCGGGGCACGCCGCGCAACCGCCTGCCCGGCCCGCCCCCGGCGCGCGGCCGCACGCGGAACCCCCCGAGCCGGCCCCCGACCCGCCCGGGAACGAGCTCGCCGCGGACGCGGGCGCGGGGGCGGGGCCGGACCGAGGGCCGGTCCCGGCGGCGGCCGGGACGGAGCCCTGGGCCACCGCGCCCGCCGGGGGCGTCGACCGGCCCGCGTTCACCGCGCCCGGGGGCGCGGCCGGTGCGGAGACGGAGCCCCCGCCGCAGTCCCCGACGGCCCCCTCGGACTCCGCCTCGCAGCCACGGCCGGACCTCGACCCGGCCCCGGCCGGCGGGGGCGCACCTGCCGCAGACCCGGCCCCCGCCGGCGGGTTCGGGCTCCGGGCCGCCGGCGCCCTGCGCGCCTTCGCGAGCGGCGGGCCGAAACCGAGCCCCGCCACGGGCACCGGCACCGGCACCGGCACCGGCACCGGAGGGTCCGGCAGCCGGCCGAAGCCCGCGGCCAAGCGCGCCTCGAAATCCTCCCCCGCCGCCGGGCAGCCCGGCCCCGGGGGCAGGCCCGCCTCCGCCACGGCCCTGGCCGGCGGGACCGCCCCCGGAACCCCCGAAACCGCCGGAGCGGCCGCCACCCGCACCGCGGAGGCCGCCGGAGCGACCCGGACTGCCGCCCAGGAGCCCGGCGGGGACACCGCCTCCGGCCCCTGCGACCGGACCCCCGGTACGGGAACCGACACCGAGCCCGCCACCGGGGCTGCCGCCCGGCCCACCCCCGCCCAGGCCTTCGACGCCCTCTACGCCCACGCCGCTCCCGCCCTCGCCCGGCAGGCCTACCTGCTCACCGGCCGCCGCGCCCTCTCCCTGGAGGCCGTGGAGCGGGCGTTCCACCGAGCCTGGGAACGCTGGCCCGAGGTGGCCACCGATCCGGACCCGGTGGGCTGGGTGCGGGCGGCCGCGTACGAGTACGCCCTCTCCCCCTGGCACCGGCTCCGCCGGACCCACCGCCGCCCCGACAAGCCGCCCGCCGAGCCCGCCGACCGGATCCTCCTGGACGCCGTGCTCGCACTGCCCGCCGCCCACCGCCGCACCGTCGTGCTCTACGACGGAGTCGGTCTCGACCTCCCGGACACGGCCGCCGAGACCGAGGCCAGCACCCCCACCGCCGGCGGACGGCTCCTCAACGCCCACGCCGACCTCGCCGACCACCTGCCCGAGCTGGCCGACGTACCGCCCGAGAAGCAGTCGGCGCTGCTGCGCGAACGGTTCACCGCGCTGAGACCGGCGGTACGGCTCGAACCGCGCCCCGCCCCCCTCGTCCGGGCCTCGGCCGAGCTCCGCGCCCGGCTGTGGACCCGCGCCGCCCTCGGCCTGACCGTGGTCATCGCCGTCGCGACGAGCTACACCGCCGCCACCGCCCCCACCCGCTACAACCCCCCGCCCGCACCCGGCGCCAACGTCTCGGGCGTCCCCCCGCACAGCGGCCCCCAGCGCCTCACCGAGCAGAGCCGGGAGCTTCAGGACAAGCTGCGCGCCGATCCGGCGGCCGGACCCGGCCGCGTCACCCCCCGGCTGGACTGACCGGCGCCGGCCAGGGCCTCGGACACGGACACACAGACACACGGAGACACGGAGACACGGAGACACGGAGACGGACGCACAACGGGCGTGGGCCCCCCCCCCGAGGGGGGGGGGCCCCCCCCCAGGGGGCGAGAGCCC
>NZ_JBHXSC010000124.1:0-7671 GCF_042716505.1 Streptomyces sp. NPDC058674 | reverse complement strand
ACCCCGTACTCGGCGGCCATGTCCTTCTGCCGGACCGGCAGCGTTCCCCCGAACTCGCTGCGAGAGACGAGGTACTGGAGGAACTTGACGGCGGACCCGGACAACGGCAGCGCCCAGATGCGCTCCGCAATGATCGGAGACATGACGTTAGCCATGGAACAGCCTTCCTCGTGAGCGGGCGCCCGCGCAGGGGCATGGCAGCACTATCACCCGGTACGCCTCCTCGCGCGATAGCTCTCCTCGGGCGCGAAGCCGAGGTCCAGCTCCTCCTGGTGGGCCCCCTGCGGCCCCACCGAGTAGGGGAACTCCTCGGCGTCGTGGTCGTGCCGGTCGGCGATCTCGGCCAGTACGTCCTGCTGGGCTGTGCTGTTGCCGTTGAACCAGAGGCGCACGTTGATCTGGATCCGACCGTTCCCGGCCTTCTCCACCCAGTTGTAGCCGCACAGGGCCTGGACGGCCCGGTTGACCGTGGACCGCGTGATCATCTTGCCGCCCTTCTGTGCGGCGATCTTGTTCAGGCCGTCCGTGATCTCCTGCTGGGTGTACTGGGTGATGCCGGTCCCGGGCACCTGCCCTCCCGCGACGAACAGGAAGACGCACAGCTGGGACTTGGTGATGCTGTTCGCGACGGCGAGCTGTGCCAGTAGCTGCGTGAACCAGTTGCTGGCCAGGCTGTACCCGGACCCCCCGGCCATGTCGTGCACGGCCCGCGGATCGGCCGCGTACTCGAAGTGGACTCCCTTGAGCCTGCGCCGGCCGCCGGGGTCGGTCGCGTCGGCAACCTTCTCCCCGAGCTGCTGGCCGAGGACCGCCAGGATGTCTCCGTACTCGGCTTCACCGCCCTCGGGCACAGGGCGGGGCCCGCGCCGACGACGGGCGGGCGGATCAGATGTCACAGGACCTCCTTGCTACTCAGGCGGTCCGAGACTATCCAAAAAATCAACGTGTGCTTGTCTTTTGGCGATTCGGCGCGGCGACCGGGGGCCTCCGGATCCAGGCTTGCTCGAACAGCGCGCGGAAAGTACACGGTACGTGAAGTTTACGAGCCGACAAGCGGCAGAAGTACACGACTCCTTGATTTAAGTTGTCGTCATGACGACACGTACGTGTAGGTACCACGGACGCGATCGAGCCTCTCCGGCTCTTCGGCCCAACGCCCTGACCTGCGGCGTTCTCGGGCGACTCGGCGCTCCCAAAAAATCAACAGCTGCTTGATTTTTCCGCAAAATGTGCTCGCTGGATACACATTTCGGAAGGCCAAATGTGTCCTGGGGGACACATACCCCTCGACAAACATGCAGGTCAGAGGCTCGCGGCGGCGGCGCCCTCTTATTAAAGAGCAACTTGGCCGACGTCCTCAGGCAACCCCCGGTCTTGTCGTTCAGACCCCGTGTCGTCCCGCAGATGCCCCGGATCCTGCCTGCCTATGACCTCGACATGACTGCCCCGCTGCCACCTCAGCCAACACCCCTTGCAGCCCCACACCCGCAGTTTGACGAGGAGTCGACTGCCCCCACCTCAGCTCAAACCGGGATCAACCACCCTGTTGCCTGGCCCTCATGCCCAGTGAGGGCGCCCAGCGCCCGAGGGGTGCACCGCCGACCGTCAGGGAGGCGGGGCAGGGCGTGAGGGGGAGCGGGTCCAGGGCGCCTGAGCGCCTGGCGAGGGGGTCTGGGGGGCGAGTAGCCCCCCATGCTGAGGCCGGTCCAGCGCGGCCTAGGCGCTGGCGGGGTCCAGGGGCTGGCCCCTGGGATTTACGGTCCGCAGGAAACGACGTACAAGAGCCCTCACCGAGTCGTGGTCGGTTGGTTGTGATGAGGGGGGTCCTGCTCCAGCCGGGGGTTCGCTTCCGCCGTCTCGGCGAGCAGTTGCCGACCGGCGACGTGGTTCCTTCGAGCCTCTGAGTAGACGTACTCATGCATCGACATCCGAGGCGCGCGAGGCTGACAGGAAGCCATTGAGCCGGGCGCGGCTCAGCACGTGTCGCATCCGCAACCAAATCAGCACGGCTGCCGCGTGGTTGGCGCGCGTCATGACCGCCTCAGAAGGGGAACTCCTTGCACACCACAGGACCACACCCATCCCGCCGCACCGCCCTCGCTCTCGGCGCCGGCGCGGCACTCTCCGGCGCCCTGTCCCTCAGCGGAACGGCACACGCCTTACCTGCCGGGGACGACATCACCTCACGGCTGAGGGAACTGGAGCAGCAGCACTCCGCCCGCCTGGGTGTGTCCGCCCGCAACATGCGTACAGGCCGGATGGTGGTGTACCGCGCGGACGAACGCTTCCCGATGTGCTCACTCTTCAAGACGATCGCCGCCGCGGCGGTGCTGCGCGACCTCGACCACGACGGCGAGTTCCTGGCCAAGCGCATCCGGTACACCGCAGAGTACGTAGAGAAGTCGGGATACTCCCCCCGCACGGGCAAAGCCGAGAACGTCGAAAGCGGCATGACCATTGCCCAACTGTGCGACGCAGCCATCTGCTACAGCGACAACACCGCAGGAAACCTGTTGCTCCGCGAGCTGGGCGGACCTGCCGCCATCACCCGGTTCTGCCGCTCGATCGGGGACTCCAGGACGCGGCTCGATCGATGGGAGCCCGAACTCAATTCGGCAGAACCATGGCGCGTGACCGACACCACCACTCCCCGCGCCATCGGCCGGACCTACGCGCGCCTCACGCTCGGTGACGCGCTCACACCCCAGGACCGGGAACGGCTCACCGGCTGGCTGCTCGCCAATACGACCAGCGGCGACAGATTCCGCGCAGGCCTCCCCGCCGACTGGATTCTCGCCGACAAGACCGGCGGCGGGAGGTACGGGGGCAACAACGACGCGGGCATCACCTGGCCGCCGGACGGCGCACCGATCGTAATGGCAGTCCTGACGACCAAGCCCGCGGAAGACGCGCCGGCCGACCACCCGCTGGTGGCTAAGACCGCCGCCTTGCTGGCGGCGGAACTCGGCTAGGTCCGGTTCGGACGTGCTGGCCGCAGCCACTCGTTGAGCGCTGCGGCCAGCACGGTCGACTCCACGATGCTCACGGACGCATCACGAGTCGGTGAGGTGGCCGGATGCCTCGAGCGGTGTGCCGCGTACGGTCAGGGCACGCATGATGAGCAAGGCTCTCGCCGCGTGGTCCGAAGCCTTGCGGACGGAGCCGCCGGTCAGCGCCGTTAAAGGAGCCATCGAGCGGCCGGGTTCAGGAGCGAGGTGGCAGGATGACGTGGTGTCCGACTCTCTCCTTGGATTGTGGCTGCGTGGCATCGCCTTCAACGTGGCGGCGCCGGCCGACGTGCTGATACGTCTTCTGGACGAAGCGGCCGGTGAGGTCGGCCCGCTGATGTGCGAGGGCCGCGACCTGCCCGCCGCCGTCATCGACGCGGCCCTCCACCACCCGGTCGAACGGATCCGCCGCGCCCTCGCCCGCAACCTGCACGTCGACCCCGCACGACTCGCGCCCCTGGCATCGGACCCCTCGGGAATCGTCCGTGCGTATCTCGCCCGCGGCACCCGGCTCCAGCCCCGGTGGGTCCGGCCCCTGCCGGAGGACATCCTCGTCACCTTCCTGACCGCCCAGGAAGGAGGCGAGGACGGCAGGGTCACCGAAAGGGACATCGTCGGGGAGCTCTGGTCCTCCCGGCAGGTCCCTCCGTCCTTCCCGCGGGACATGGCCGGTCACGACCACCCCGTGCTCCGTCTGTACGCCGCCTTTCAGTGGCAGTCGCTCACCGCTGCGCAGCGCGATGCCCTGCTCAACGACTCCGATCCCGCCGTACGGGAAGCAGCCAGGGAGAGCAACCGGCAGCTGGACCCGGAGGCGGTGGAGGCCACGCTGCCGCCCCTCGGATCCCGCCACGCGGTGTCCGTGCTGGGCAGCTGTGCCCTGTCACCCGCGATCGTCGAGCAGTGCTTCGCGGCCGACGAGGTGAACCCGCTGGCCCGGAACCGCCATACCCCGGTTGACGCCCTTGCCCGGCTCGCCCGCCACCCCGATGCGGAGATCCGCAGGCTGATCGCCACCCGGCCCGACCTGGGACCGGAGGCTGCGGCGGAGCTGAGGCAGGATCCGGACGAGGACGTGCGGATGCGCGCCCGCCTCCAGCCCTCCATCCGTACCTGGGCCGAATTCGAGGCGGTCCGTAGGGCGGTGGATCACGGTCGCGACTGCACCTGCCCGATCACGGAGCCGGCCACCGAGCTGTCGCCCGACTGGTACGCCACCTGCGCGGCGTCCGAGGAACCGGTGCTCCGCCGGGTTGCGGCGAGCTGGCCCGGCCTGCCCGCAGAGCTCGTCGGGACACTGGCGCTGGATGAAGACGAGCAGGTACGGATCCAGCTGGCCTGCCACCACCCGCTGGCTCCGCCGCACCTCCTCCTGGACGTCTTCGTGACCCGCCCGGCCCACCGTCCGCATCTGCTGACCCTGCCCGCGTTCCCCCGCACCGGCCGGACCCACCTCATCGGCCACCCGGACCCCGAGGTACGCGCCCTGGCTGCGGTCGACCCCACCCTGCCCGAACCTCCGCTGGAAGACCCCGACCATGCAGTACGCCGGGCAGCCGCCGCCAACCCGACCCTGACACCGGAGACCCTGGAAACCCTCCTCACCGACCCCCGCACCGCACAGGGCGCCGCGGCCAACCCGTCCCTCCCCGTCCCCCGCATGCACGCACTCCTCGACCACTGCCTGAACGGCGCTGCCACCCCACCGACGGCAGCCCGACACCGCTAGGCGCCCAGCCCCGGAGCAGCGAGGTGTTCGGCTCGCTCGGGCACAAGTGGGTCCTGGAAGACCCGTTGGCCGATGACGCGCTTGCCCGCTGGTACGTCGACTGGCTGGAAGGCGGAGCTCACTGCACGCCAGCCATCCACGAGCGCCTGACGCTGGACGTTGGTGTGCACGGCACTGCCTCGTCGGCACGCGTGAGTGCCTGAGCTCGCTCGGCCGACCCCGCCCCCGGCCGTCACTCGGCGAGGTTCATCGGACCACGACGGGGCAAGGTTGGACAACTGCCGCCATATACACGCAACATATTTCGGTGTGCCCCTTCGCCTTCCCCGGCAAAGGTTAGTAAGGTACCCGCATGACCGCTCCATACGATCCGGAAGTCAGGGAAAAGGTAGTCGCCAAGCTGCCCGCCTCCCTGCGGCAGGAACTCAAGGTCCGTGCAGCCCAGTTGGGCGTGGACATCCAGGAAGCCGTCACCGAGGGCGTCCACGCCTGGCGTGCCGACGCCTCCGCGGCGACTCCGGTGGACACCTCCGGCGCCTCCTCCTTCTCCACCTACCTCCCCACGGGTCTGTACGGGGAGTTCAAGGAGGACTGCCGGGCCCGGGAGGTCCCGTACAACCAGGGCCTCGCCCAGTCGATCCGGCTGTGGCTCGACACCCACCCCTCCCCCGCCGGACGCCGTCGGCCGTCCCACGAGGGCGCCCGCCGGATCGTCGTCTGCAACCAGAAGGGCGGCGTCGGCAAGAGCGCCATCAGCAACGGACTCTCTCAGGCCCTCGCCGAGACCGGCGCCCGCGTCTGCGTCATCGACTTCGACCCGCAGGGTCACCTCACCCGCCACCTCGGTGCGGAGATGCTCGGCATCAAGGAGCCGAGCCTGGCCAAGCACATGCTCGGTGAGATCGAGGGCCGGGTCCGCGAGCTCCTCGTCCCGATCGAGCACGGCGTCTTCGCCGGCCGCCTCTTCCTCCTGCCGTCCTGCAAGGACGCCTTCCTCCTCGACGCACGACTGGCCACCACGCGGCACGTCCGGACGAAGGAGACCGCGCTGGAGAAGGCGCTGGAGGAGCTGGAGAAGGAGTTCGACTACATCGTCGTCGACTGTCCGCCCAGCCTCGGCTACACCATGGACACCGCCCTCTACTACGCGCGCACCCGTGAGGGCGAGGTGCCCAAGACCTCCGGCATCGTCGTGCCCGTACAGGCCGAGGACACCTCCGCCGACGCCTACGACATGCTCAGCGAGCAGATCGAGGACCTGGTCGACGACCTCGCCATCGACATCGCCCAGCTCGGCTTCGTCGTGAACCTCTACGACAGCCGCAAGGGCTACGTCGTCACCTCCTCCCTGAACAGCTGGAAGGAGTTCGGCGACCCGCCCGTCATCACCGTCATCGGCGACCTTAAAGAGCAGCGCGAAGCGGTGCGCGTCAAGCTGCCGCTGCTGCACTACGCGCCGGACTGCGAGCAGTCCGAGGCCATGCGCGAGATCGCCCGGAGGATCGCCGCATGAGCAAGAGCGACCTCCTCGGTACCGGCGCCGCCTTCAGCAATGCACGCCGCTCCGGCAGCCGCAGCGAGCGCGGGCGGGCCAAGGCCGTGGCGCAGGGCGACCTGCCGGCGTACGAACTGGTCCGGGTCCCCCTCGACCAGGTCTCCCCCACCCCCCACAACCCACGCCGCAACTTCGGTACGGACGAGGAGCTGACCCGCTTCGGCGAGGAGCTGCGCCAGGCGCAGCTGTCCGCGTGCGTCGTCGTCACCCGCGGGGCCTACCTCGCGCTGTGGCCGGACCACGACGGGCGGATCGGGGCCGCTGCGTACGTCCTGATCAATGGTGAGCGCCGGTTCCGCAGTGCCCTGCACGTCGGGCTGGAGTCACTGGACTTCGTCGTACGGGACGACCTGGCCGTCTCCCGGGCGGACTTCATCGACCACCTCCTCGCCGAGAACCTGGAGCGGGAGGACTTCGACGTCATCGAGCGCGCCCGCGGCGTGCAGCAGCTCGTCGACACCTGCGTCGGCGAGGGCGGGCGCGAGCACGGGGCGAAGTCGCGGGCGGCGGAGCGGCTGGGGAAGTCGCCGTCGTGGGTGACGAACCAGCTGGTGCTGCTGGAACTCCCGGAGGAGATCCAGGCGATGCTGAGCTCGGGTGAGCTCCCGGAGCGCGACGGACGGGTGCTCGCACGCAGGGCGAAGGACCGTCCGGGCGTCGGGGCGGGTGAGCTGCTGGCCTTCCTGAAAGAGACCAAGCAGCAGGAGGCCCAGGCCAAGGCGGTCCAGCGGGAGATCCTGCGCGGGGCGCAGGAGTCCGCGCCGGTGCCTGCCGTGGCGGTCGAGAAGGCGCCGGGCGGGGGAGTGGCGGAGGCACCTGAGCGGGACGCGCAGCCGGCCCGACTTTTGTCCGCGGAGAAAAGTCGGGGGCCGAAGAGCGCGCCGGCGGCTGACGCCCCGGCCTCGGTCGCCGAGGGCGTAGTCGAGCAGCCGGTACGGGAGACCTCCGCGCTGGCACCGCTGACCGCGGCCCCAAGCACGCCGGAGCGCGCGCCTGAGCGGGAGCCGGAGGGAGTCATCCCGCTCCAGAGCCGCAGCACGGACCACGCACCGGTCGCCTGGCAGGACCCCAGGGCCGTCTATGAGGCGATCCGCCTCAACATGTCGGCCGAGCACCGCGAGGAGTTGGCCGTTCTCCTGATCGAGAACGAGCAGAGCGACTAGCAGCCCAACGCCCGACTTTTGTCCGCGGACAAAAGTCGGGCGTTGGGCTGAGGGCCCTACTGCGCACGACGAGCGCGGTGGGGCCCTCGGCATTTGTCGTTTGGAGGGGGCGATGCGGAGGCCGGGAAGTTGAGGCCGGGAAAAATACGGGCCCACCCCCCGAGCCCACCGCCCCATAGTAAACCAAGAAGATCGGGGCGGGGTGGACACCCCCCG
>NZ_JBHXSC010000123.1:0-7677 GCF_042716505.1 Streptomyces sp. NPDC058674 | reverse complement strand
CCATCGTCGTCCAGTCCGTCCACAACACCGCCCACCGTCTCGCCTGGTCCAACTGGCGACGTCGCCATCAGGCCCGATCCCAGACCAGCCACTACCGGCGACAAGCCGCAACGCAGACATGAAGATCACGATCTACAGCTGGAGTACTAGGCAACCTGGCGCTTGGTGCGGTCCAGGTCGTCTTCGTAGTCGCTGTGATGACTCAGTCTCAGAGTGCCTGGCGGTGGCTTGTCCTCTTGATGGGGTTCCTGGGAGTGGTGGGCGCTTGGCGTGGGGTGGCACTGGCGATGCAGGACCTCCGACGGCGCGGCGCCGCATCAGCGGCAGAGTGAGACGACCCGCAGCGGCCAGTGCCTGAAGTTGCGCATTGTCGTCGGCCTGCCGCAGGACGCCGGTCTCTTCATCGCGTACGGCGTAGGTCGGCGGGTGCAGGGCGGTCATGAGCTCGAGGCCGGTGACGGCGGTGGAGCCGCGCGGCGTCATCACCCGGGCCGCGTACGCGCCCAGGACGCGGGCGAGCTCCGCCGGCGACAGCTGCCCGGCGGCGCCCCAGAACCGGGCGTCCAGCGCGTTCCAGGAGGGGATGCACAGCTGGACGCACTGGCGGTCGGAGCCCTTGGCGGAGCGGTAGATCCGCGCCCACGGCCCGAAGCCCACTGACCTTTGGACAGCGGCCGCGTTTCCGCCGGGGCGGGCACAGAGTGAGCGTGGCCGGCACCGCCGCAGAGACGGGGGCGGCCGCGTCGGCCGGGGCCGGGTAGAGCTTCGCGAGCTGCGCCAGCAGCCGGGCGTACGCGTCGCGCTCCGGCGGCCGTGACTCCGTCTTGCCGGACTCCCACCCGGACACCGTGGCCGGCGCACTTTCCATCCGCTGGAGTGACGGCGAAACCACCCTGCACCGCGACACCCGCACCAACAGCAAACAGATGCTGATTGCTCCAGCATGACAACAGGCGGGGCGGGCCATCCACTCAAGACCCGCCCCGCCGCGGTGCGCGCCAGGTGGGTGCGGTCCCGCGCCGGACAGGCGCTAATGCAGGACGCCGCCCCGGAGGATTCCTCCCCCGCGCATGTCCCGGGTCCTGACGGTGGGCTCTCCACCCCCAGGCCTGACCGCCGCTGAGCCTGCCGGAGATGACTGCCGCGCGCCGCGGTGCTCACTGCCCGATGTCAGATCCACTTCTTCGCCCGGCACTGCATGCCTGGGATGGGCTTTAAGAAATTGCTTACTTGCCCTCTTCCGCAGTGAAGTCCACGACCAGCTTTTGCTTGGCCGTCCCCGATCCGATCTCAATCACTGTGCACTTTTCGTCCCCCTGCACAGAGACCTGTTCTTGAGACTGGGACCAGGGGAGTTTTTGGATCAGGTCGCTGATGTCCTGCGCGTCCTGTGTGACTACTCCCACCAGAGCAGCCGCGGCCGTGATGCTCACCAGGGCGTCTCGGATTCTCACCGAGCGGGAGGAGAGCTCATTGGCAGCTGAAGGGTACGCGCTGATCGCCTGCGTCGTGGCCTGATCGATTCCGGTCAGGCCGCTGACGCGGTAGTCGTCAACCGCGTCGATGAGGGATACGAGGCTGTCTTCAAAGTACTCCAACAGATCAGCCGGGATGTTGAGGGACATTACATCCGTCAGGCAATGCGTCAGGCGCTCGCGGAAGTTGTAAATGGTATCCAGTGGCACTGAGGCCGACAGGACCCTGCCTGTGGGGTCAAGGGTTCTGCCAATCGTTCGCAAGTCGGCGACTGCATTCTGCCCGAGAGATCGTCTCCACGAGTCCCAGTCGGTACCTTGGACGCCCTTGGCGAAGTGCCCTTCAATCCTCGTGAGCGTCGTACCGGGGCCGGAGTCGAGAGTTTCCGAACGATGCAGCAGATCACGCCGGATAGCGAGCGGATGAGACCAGAGACGTGTCATCCTGCGAAGCGCCACAGAATTTTCCGTCTCGGAGATTTCCAGTGTTTCGTAGAGAACTTCATAGGCTGGACGGTCCGGGTCGGCTCTACCGATCCGCGCGGCTTCGGTCAGAATGCGAGCCAACTTCGCTGACGCCTCGGCGCCACGCCAGTTATCCATTTAAACACTCCGTAAGCTATTGGGTGTTTGCTCGCACATCCATCGCCGCGAGCAACTCGCTGATGCTGTCTCTGACCCCAAACCAACCGATACTCAGCAGATCGGTCGATATCTGGGCTGTCTTGCACGACTGAGCGAAGCTGTCGGATGCCGAAACGGCAGCTGTTTTCCACAGAACCTCTTGCAGCGCACGCGCAGAAAGAGTGGCGGCGTCAGGGGCGATTTCATCCCACGGCGTACCGGCATCCAAGAGTGCCCTGATGGCCAGGGCCCCATCCAGTTCCGCTCCGACACTCATCCAAACTTCCCGGGATGAGCGGAGGAAGGCAACAGAAAGATTCCTGTCGAGGTTCTCGAACTCGTCCCCCACGTGCGCCAGAGCCACCAAGGACATCGCTGTCGTTTCGATCGCTGAATTCCAGCTGCCGGTACCGCTTTCCCACACTCCACCCCGGGAAACGCCGGCGAGCCAGTCGGCCGCCTTCCGCACCCTACGGCTGGTCTCAACCGTCAGGCCGGCCGTGCCCAAGCCCAAAAGAACCCGTGCGGTGACCCACGGCACCTCCGGAGGATAGAAAGCCCCGCACGGAAGTTGCTGCTCTTCGACCGCCGGGACGATGTGGCGCAGTGCGTACTCCGAGTCGGCCAGGGCCTCGGCGCACAAGTAGACACCACTGGCCCAGGCACGGTGCATCCTGTCCATGTCTGTGCCCTCGACGCGCCGCTTCCTGAGCACGTCGTTCCCTGCAGCAGCCAGCATCCTTATGCGTATTTGTTCGAAGTCCTCCTTCGTGGCCAAAGCCTCCGTATCAATTTTCAGCTCCTGCCCGTCGACAACACACACCCTCCTTAGGAATTCGATACTCGGCCTGGCTGCCTCAGCGGCGCCAATAGCCGTGAGTGCTTCGAATGCATACATACATGACGACGGAGTTCTTCCCCAGGTGGCGTCTTTTTCCTGCTGCCGGTGAAGCCTTTCAACGAGCGCGTTGAAGCACGACCAAATGTCGACGACATAACGTGCCCGCTCGTCCAGTGCGCCTTCGTCCCGGAAGTCCGCGCGGGCGCAGATGGCACGCAGTGCTTCAAGGGCACGGTCGGCCGGAAGCGATTCAAGATATGCAGTTACCGCCATCTCCGCGGAGGACACCCCGCCGGCATCCTGGCAGCGGTTCCAAGCGCCTTGGGCGGTGAGCCACTCGGTCAGGAGACCGCACAAGGATCGATGGCCGAGCCGTATCGAGGTCCCCTGCGTTCTGATATTTCCAGCTGTTGTTAAAGCGTCCAGATCGGACTCAAAGGCTGCCGCAGAGCGGAGCAGGAAATTGCGCGAGACGGGAATGTCGTATCGTCCGAGTGTGGCTGTTACCAGCAGAATCCGCTCCGCGGAAGCGCGGGACTCGGACGGATCGCATTCGTCGTAGAGGTTCTGAACGTATGAGCGGGCGATGACGCCGTCCAGTTCATTCTGGTCTGCTGAGCCACCTGCTGCCCTGATCGCCAAGCGTAGGAGATTGAGGTCCTCGCCGTATCTTTCTCCCAAAAATGACCGGACCTCGTGCGAGAGGTTTACTCCAAAACGGCGCAGGATCTGCGCGGTAACCTGATGCGGATTGATGGGAATGGCATGGATCGACGGGGAGAAAATCTTTGCGCGATGGCTGTACTCCCGCCAGCTGGTGGCACACAGAGTAATTTCTGATGACTGATAGGGCCGCACCTCCTTGCGGAGCGCAATGACGCCGAGGATCAGCTCCGCACAGCTGGGGTTGCTCTGGAGGTCGTCTACAAGGATGATCGACTTTTTAGGCGCTTCGAAGAGCAGGTAGTTAGCAAGGGTGATGTCTTGTAGGTGGGGTTCGCCGAGGTCAATTTTGTACACGTCCATGGCCTCATCCTGCAGAAGTTCTGCGATCTGCAGGATAAGCGTTGATTTGCCGCTCGAGCTGGGACCGACGACCATCACGTCCCTGCCCGCCAGCAAACGTGACTTGATGTGGTCCCGCTTCGGGTGGCTTACAAGGGCTTCTCCGAGTTGATTGGTGGCCGAGAGCCCGTGGATGGGGGTGGGTTCAGCAGCGTTCAGCGCACGCGCATAGTCGCGTAGTTGCGGCTCTTCGATCTCGAAGTCGCGCAGACTCCTTCGCTCCGAAAGGCCGCGATGGAGTTTTCCTGAGATGAGCACGCGAAGGCCGTTGTCGTTACCGACGACGTAGTCCAGCTCCCGCGGTGATACCAGGATCCCGTACTGCCTGATGAAGTCGAGGTACGGCAGATCCTCAGAGATCAGAGGACAGACCGGACTCGGCACCACCCGGAGCACCAAAGGGGTCCCGGGTACGGTCGTCAGCTCGTCGATGACCCGCAGGCGTCCGCTGTTCTCGAAGCTGGCAGGCGGCAAACACTCGGCAACGACCTCCACGTCGAGCCAGCCGTGCGTCATCGTGATGTTGCTCTGCAACACGGCCTCGTCGTGCTCGGCTCTCGCCACCTCCACGGACATGGTGCCGTACTTGGCCTGCAGGTCGGATATCCCGAGCTCCGCGATGCGCAGGTTTTCTTTTGTCGATGCCGACCAGCGTGGACGCCAGAGCCCTTCTTCGCGTAGATCTCGGTACTGATGCACCTGTCCTGCCCGCGGTTAGAGGTTGAGGTCGTCGAGAAAGGCGCTGACCTTAACGCCCAGTTCAGGCTCCTTGCCTGCAAAATTGTGAGGCGCGCCCTCGATAACGAAGGCATGCTGTTTCGTGAGGGATTCCACCACGATCTGCGGGGCCGGGAAACTCGCGAAGTCATCCGAGCCCAGTGCCACCAGGGTGGGGCACGTGATCGCTTGCAGGGCGTTGAGGTGCGTTCCCGCGCGGGAGGGGAAGACGTCCCATTCGCCGCCGGTCAGAGTGGCGGCAAGATACATGGCGCTGTTCAGGGGCCACAGGCCGAAGACATCCTCGGGGATGAAGGAGTTCTCGCCGAACTTCGCGGCATGAGCTTCGATGGCCCGCCGGTTGGCGTCGATCTCCTCCGCTGTCTTGCCGCCGTAGAAGGCGACAGGATCGAATGGGGAGAACAGGACCGTGGCCCTCACCCTGCGGGTCAGACTGTGGTTGTTCTGCCAGGCATGAATGATTTTCAGCGCGCCGAGACTGTGCCCTTGCAGGATGACGGTAGCGCCGGGCGGTGCCAGTTCGGCCACCCATGCCTCCAGAGCGCTGATCGAGTCGCTCATGGATTCCGCGATCGATCCGCCGTCGTGGCTGGGCAGGTTGACGGCTGCGTACCGAATACCACGGTCGGCATATACGGGAGCCAGTGCCGCAACAAACGGGTTCTCGTAGAAGTTCCCCCACGTCCCGTGCAGGTGAAGGGCGACCACATCACCGGATCCGTGCGCCATTCCGTGCAACAGTCCGTCACCGAAAGGAACTGTGACAAGCTCGAACTGCATTCCTGTTACCTCTTCTCTAATACCACACGGGCATACCTGGTTGCGGCCAGTTCGCCTGGCACCTCTGCAACTTCCCAGGATTGAAGGTGGAATTGACTCTTGAACATGGCTATTGCTGCGGATTCCGTGAGTAGTGGATTGGTGCGCATTCTGAGAGCGTAGGTTTCGGCCTTTGTAGCGATCTCCTTGCAACTGGGACGTAGGTCGGACTCTAAAGGCCCCCACTTCCTGTGTGCCCTCTCTCCGAATGAGCGGGCCAGGTAAGGTAAACGGTCCGATGCCGGACGAGAACTCAGCCGGACCGTCGTAAGGACTTGGCCTGCCGGAACGAGGAGGCGGTTCCAAGCCGTCAACACCTGCGTCTGCTCTGCCGCCGAGAAACGGCTGAGGAAAGCATCGGTGCAGATCAGGTCGAACTCCGACGGCCGGGTTCGGGAAACTTCTCGTACGTCGCACATCATCGTTCCGACCACCTTCCCGAGGCGATCGGCCAGCAAGGTTGATGCGTACAGCGGCGTCGGGCATAGGTCTACCACGTCGACTTGCACGGAGCGTGCAGTAGCCACGCCTGCTTGCAGTACATAAGCGGGCGTTGAAAAATCTGCCGTCCCGGTGACCGCGACACGATGACGCCCGGCCCTCAGAGAGGCAGTTAGATTCCTTGAATAAAATTCATGATGCCAGGTAGGAGCCGAGACCAAGTCCATGAGTCTTAGATACGACCAGGCTCCGTGGTACCAAGAACAGTTGTCGTCGTCGACCTGACTCGACTGGCAACGCAACTCGGCAAATTCTGCGAGAGTATCGGCTGTTGCGAGTATATGCTGGTGAAGCTCGCGCGTGAAACCTGCTAAATCTGTCACCTCGACACCCGTGAGGACATGCTCATTCGAACGTGCATGTGAAGCAGCACGTCCCCCTGCGCGATCCCTCATTCACCCTCCGAACGCGTGCATCCTCTGCTCGTCTAGTGTGGCGGCCTGGCCATCGGCATGCCAGCCTTTTTGCTGAAATTGATTCCCATCGCTACGAACCATGATCTACTCGGGCCCATGCCCGGGCGGCGTCGGCGGCTTCTTCGCGGTCCGCGGTTTTGGTGGGGGCCCGCATGCCTGGTCTCGAAGCCATGGACGCGGGCGTGCTCGAAGGACGGCGTCACCCATTGCCGCGTCTTGCCGTCCCAGCGGGCGTCCTTCAGGAGCCCGGACCCCGGAATGTCGACGCCGACGAGGATGAGGGCCCGAGACTTCCTTGAGGAAGCACGCCGCCCACCCTCATCAAGCCGCCTGACGACAAGGCCGTCATCGAGCTCACCCCCGACAGGCTGAACCCCTACCTGGGCGTGTGCGCCGGCGATCCTGCCGCCGCCCTCGCGCTCTACCGGTGGAACAGCGATCTCGCCGCTGCGTTCTTCGAGCCGCTGGGACACCTGGAGATTATGCTGCGCAATGCGGTCGACGCCCGGCTCGTGGCCAACAGCGCAGGGGACGCCCCGCGGAGTGGTACGCCGACACGGCGGTGCCGCTCAGCGGCAAGGCCCGCGCCGACATCGTCCAGGCGCAGCAGCGCGCAGGCAGGGGTGGCAGGGCGGCCACCCCGCGCGGAAAGATCATCGCGGAGCTGAGCTTCGGGTTCTGGCGCTTCCTGCTGGCCCGCCAGTAACAAGACCACCCTCTGGCCCGACCTCGCAGGTGCCTTCCCCCACGCTCCCAACCGTGCCCTGACCACGGTGGAGGACCCGGTCAGGCGAACTGCACAAGTTCCGCAACCGGATCGCCCATCACGAGGGCATCTGGCACCTGCCGCTCGAAGCCCGCCGTGATGACATCCAGACCGTGCTCGGCTTCATAGCGCCCGCCGCCGCGGCCTGGGTCGCCGACGCGTCGCGTATCGACGACGTTCTTGCCCGCCGCCCCTGAACCTCGTGCGGTCGATTCACGCCGCTCTCGCCAAGGGCGCTGTTCCCGCCCGCTCGGTTCGCCCCTGCGCGTCGTAGAAGCGACCAGACGGCTTCGTGATGACCTGCGGTTGGCTGCTCAGGACAGGGTGGTCGGCCTTAGGGGCGGGGGGATGGCCCGGAGCAGCTCCCACAGGGGGCGTGAGCCGGACGCCCATTCTCCGAGGGTGTGGCGGTCGATGACGTGGAGGCGCTGC
>NZ_JBHXSC010000122.1:304-7712 GCF_042716505.1 Streptomyces sp. NPDC058674 | reverse complement strand
GCCCCGCCCGGCCCGGGGCGCGGGCCCGCGCGGGGCCCCGTCGCACGCCCGCGCCCGGCGGGGGCGCCGCCGTCCGGCCCGCCACCCCCCGCGGGAGCGCTACGGCAGGACCCGTACCCCCAGCTGCGCCGCCAGCGCCGGCGCCAGGTCGAACAGCTGCACCGTGCTGATCACCGCCCCCGCCAGCGCGTCCACCCCCCGCGCGATGTCCAGCTCGGAGGCGGCCCTCAGGTCCACGTCCGTCATCCGCACCCCGCTGAAGTCCGCCCCGCGCAGCACGCAGTCGCGGAACTCCACCCGCTCCAGCACCGCGCCCGCGAAGTCCGGCTCCACCAGCACGCACCCCTCGAAGACCACGTCCTTGAGGCGCGCCTTCCGCAGGTTCAGGTAGTCGATCTTGCCCCCGCGGACCACCACCCGTTCCAGCGCCGCCCCGTGCAGCTGCACCCCGCCCAGCCGGGCGTCCACCAGCTCCACGTCCCGCAGCGAGGCTTCCGACAGGTCGGTCCCGACCCCCCGGACGCCCTCCAGCACCGAGTCCACGAACCGCGCCTTCGCCAGGCCCGCCTCGTCCAGCACGCAGCGCCGTACCGCGCAGTCCATGAACCGGGCCCCGACCCCCTCCTGCCCCGTCAGGTCCAGATCGGCGAACTCCACACCGTCGTAGTCCCCGTCCGGCTCCAGCCCGCCGCCGGGCCACCGGGCCAACTCCGGCAGCCGCACCTCCGGCCGCCTCGCCGCCTTCACCGTCCGCTGCTGCTGTCCGCTTCGCGCCATCCCCCCATCCTGACGCACCCCGCCGACACCACCCCTTGACGTCAACCGCGCGGGAGGTCGGAACCCGAATCCCACGACCACCACCGCGGACGCCACCACGGCCGCCACCACGGCCACCACCGCCGAAGCCGCCGGCCCGACCCGGGCGGCCCCCGGACGCCCGCCCGCCGGCACCCCGCCCGCCAAGCGCTCAGGCAGTGCCGGCGGCCGTACGCCCGGACGCCTCCGCGGACGCGCCACCGGACACCCGCCCGGACGCGTCCGCGTCCCGGCCCCCGGCCCCCGGGCCGCCCAGTTCCGCCAACGCCCCGTCCGTCATCCGGTACACCGACCACTCGTCCTGCGGCCGCGCGCCCAGCGCCTCGTAGAAGGCGATCGTCGGCGCGTTCCACTTCAGCACCGACCACTCCAGCCGCTCGTACCCCCGCTCCACGCACGTCCGCGCCAGCTCCGCCAGCAGCGCCTTGCCGTGGCCGCCCCCGCGCGCGTCGGGCCGTACGTACAGGTCCTCCAGGTAGATCCCGTGCGCCCCGCGCCAGGTCGAGAAGCTCAGGAACCACATCGCGAAGCCGACGACCTCGCCGGCGTCCGTCTCGGCGACGTGCGCGAACACCGCGGGCCGCTCCCCGAACAACGCCCCGCGCAACTGCTCCTCCGTGGCACGGGCCTCCTGCGGCACCTTCTCGTACGCGGCCAGCTCGCGGATCATCGCCCGGATGACGGGCACGTCGGTGACTACAGCGCTGCGGATCATCCCCGCACTGTAGGGGCCGTTCCGCAGTCCCCGCCCGCCGCGCGGCGTGCGCCGATCCCCCGGGAAGGAGCCGGACAGCCCTCAGACACCCCGCCCCAACAGCAGCGCCGCCACCCGCACTTGCTCCTCCGGGAGCCGCTCCTCCCCGTCCTCCACTTCCCACAGGCAGTTCTGCAGCACCCGCCCCAGCGTCCACGCCCGCGCCCGCTCCCGGTCCAGTCCCAGCACCTCCGTCAGAAGGTCGAACCGCCACCGCACCTCCCCCGGCGCGACGTCGTCCACGATCGCGGGGAGCAGCTCGAAGCCCGGGTCCCCGGCCAGCGGCTTCGGGTCGATCGCCAGCCACTCCTCCCGGCCGCCGGCGCCCCCGGCCAGCACGTTGCCGTAGTGCAGGTCCCAGTGCAGCAGCCGGTCCCCCGGTTCCCCCGCCACCTCCGCCAGCGCCGCCGCGCAGTCGCCCAGCACCCGGCGCTCCCGCCCGTCCGCCAGCCGCTCCAGCGCCCGCGGTACGTCCGCCAGCATCGCGGCCGCGACCTCCCCGAGCCCCCGCAGGCCGACCGGAGCCGTCACCGCCGTCAGCCGCGCCAGCAGGGCCGCCACCACTCCGAGCGCGGCGCGCGGGTCCCGCTCCGCCACCGCCGACAGCGGCCGTGCCTCGTCCAGCCGCTCCAGCAGCATCGACCCCGTCGGCCCGTCGTGCTCCAGCAGCCGTACGGCGCCCTCCCCGCCCCACGCCCGCAGCGCCGCCGGCTCCCCCGCCGTCTCCTCGTCCACCGGCTGGAGCTTCAGCACCGCCCGCGTCCCGTCCGCACGCTCCACCGGCAGCACCAGCGCCGCCACCCCGTGCATCCCCGGCCCCGTACGCCGCAGTTCCCACCGCTCCAGGAAGCGCTCCGCGAGCGCGGGCAGCCCGGCGACGAACTCCCGTCCCGCCGTGCCGTCGTACTGCTCCAGCGCCTCGGCCAGACCCCGCGGGACGTCCACCTTCTCGACCATGCGCCGAGGCTACGGCGGCGGCCGCACCGCGAAGGGCGCCTCCGCCCTCGCGCCGTCCCCACCCGCGCACCCCGTCGCGGCCCCGCCCAGGAGGGCCGCCGCCGCGACCGCCGCGACGACGCGACCGGCGCGCCCCAACCTCCGTACGACCGCCCCGAAACAAACCCTCTCCACATAACGACGACACATCCCCCGGCTCGCCGTACGGTCCTCCGACCCCGCCCCACATCGGCCATCCGTCCGTGGATTCCTCCCCGGAACGCGACACTCCGCCCCTGGACACCCCGGCGAAACCGGGTGTAGCAACTCCCCCATGACGATCAACGGCGGCATCTCCTTCTGGTACGCGACCGATCCCACCGCCCCGGCCGCCCCACCCCGCGCCCCCCTCACCGGCGACGCCACGGCCGACGCCGTCATCGTCGGCGGCGGCTACACCGGCCTGTGGACGGCCTACTACCTCAAGCGGGCCGCCCCCGACCTGCGGGTCACCGTGCTGGAGCAGAAGCTCTGCGGCTACGGCGCCTCCGGGCGCAACGGCGGCTGGCTCTACAACGGCATCGCCGGCCGCGACCGCTACGCCGCCCTCCACGGCCACGAGGCCGCCCGCCGCCTCCAGCACGCCATGAACGACACCGTCACCGAGGTCATCGACACCGCCGCCAAGGAGGGCATCGACGCCGACATCCACCGCGGCGGCGTCCTCGAGGTCGCCCGCACCCCCGCCCAGCTCACCCGGCTCAAGGCCTTCCACGCCGCCGAGCTCGCCTTCGGCGAGACCGACCGCGAGCTCCACGACGCCCCCGCCACCCGGGCCCGCATCAACGTCGCCGACGCCGTGGGCTCCAGCTGGACGCCGCACGGGGCCCGCATCCACCCCCTCAAGCTGGTCACGGGGCTCGCCGCCGCCTGCGAACGCGTCGGCGTCGTCATCCACGAGTCCACCCCCGTCACGGAGATCGCCCCCCGCAAGGCCGTCACCCCGTACGGAACGGTCCGCGCCCCCCACGTCCTGCGCTGCACGGAGGGCTTCACCGCCTCCCTCAAGGGCCACAAGCGCGCGTGGCTCCCGATGAACTCCTCGATGATCGTGACGGCGCCGCTCCCCGCCGCGACCTGGGCGTCCCTCAACTGGTCGGACGCCGCCACCCTCGGCGACATGGCCCACGCCTACATGTACGCCCAGCGCACCGCCGACGACCGCATCGCGATCGGCGGCCGGGGGGTCCCGTACCGCTTCGGATCGCGCACCGACAACGACGGCCGCACCCAGCCGGCCACCGTCACCGCCCTCACGAACCTCCTGACCTCCTTCTTCCCGCAGCTCGCCGGCACGGAGATCACCCACGCCTGGTCGGGTGTCCTCGGCGTCCCCCGCGACTGGTGCGCCACCGTCACGCTGGACCGCACCACGGGCCTCGGCTGGGCGGGCGGCTACGTCGGCTCGGGCGTCGCCACCGCCAACCTCGCCGCCCGCACCCTGCGCGACCTGGTCCTGGGCGAGAGCACCGACCTCACCACGCTCCCCTGGGTCAACCACCGCGTCCGCCGCTGGGAGCCGGAGCCCTTCCGCTGGCTCGGCGTCCAGGCCCTCTACGCGGCCTACCGCGAGGCGGACCGCCGCGAAACGGCGACCCACAGCCCGACGACCACCCCGCTGGCCCGCCTGGCCGACCGCATCTCGGGCCGCCACTGACCCCGCGCCCGCACACGCCGAAGGCCCCGGACCGGTCGGATGCCGTGGGCTGCCCACAGCATCCGTACCGGTCCGGGGCCTTCGCACCGGGGCCCCCTGTCGGATTCGAACCGACGACCTACGCATTACAAGTGCGTTGCTCTGGCCGGACTGAGCTAAGGAGGCACGACACCGCACGTGAACCGCCACGCGCGAAGCCGCCATCACTCTACACAGGGCCCGATGGCGGCCGGGGCGGCCGCCGGGATTTGCCCGCGCCGGGGATCCGGGCCGTCAGGGTGCTGACAGGAGCGGGAGCGGCGGGGTAGCGTCGGGCAGAGTCCGGGCTACTGGACTAGACCTTCCACTCGGATCGTCCGGCACGTTCCTGCCGGTAGAAGGGATTCACCCCCATGGCTTCTGTCACGTTCGACAAGGCGACCCGTCTGTACCCCGGCGGCGACAAGCCCGCCGTCGACCAGCTGGAGCTGGAGATCGAGGACGGCGAGTTCCTCGTCCTCGTCGGCCCCTCCGGCTGCGGCAAGTCCACCTCGCTGCGCATGCTCGCCGGCCTGGAGGACGTCAACGGCGGCGCCATCCGCATCGGCGACCGCGACGTCACGCACCTGCCGCCCAAGGACCGGGACATCGCGATGGTGTTCCAGAACTACGCGCTGTACCCGCACATGTCCGTCGCCGACAACATGGGCTTCGCGCTCAAGATCGCCGGTGAGGACAAGGCCACCATCCGCCGCAAGGTCGAGGACGCGGCGAAGATGCTGGACCTGACCCAGTACCTCGACCGCAAGCCGAAGGCGCTCTCCGGCGGCCAGCGCCAGCGCGTCGCCATGGGCCGCGCCATCGTGCGCAAGCCGCAGGTGTTCCTCATGGACGAGCCGCTGTCGAACCTCGACGCCAAGCTCCGCGTGTCCACCCGTACGCAGATCGCGGCGCTCCAGCGCGACCTCGGCATCACCACCGTCTACGTCACCCACGACCAGGTCGAGGCCATGACCATGGGCGACCGGGTCGCGGTCCTCAAGGACGGTCTGCTGCAGCAGGTCGACACCCCGCGCAACATGTACGACCGCCCGGCGAACCTCTTCGTCGCCGGCTTCATCGGCTCGCCGGCCATGAACCTGGTCGAGGTCCCGATCACCGACGGCGGCGTGAAGTTCGGCGACAGCGTCGTCCCGGTGTCGCGCGAGGCCCTGTCCGCCGCGGCCGACGCGGGCGACCGCACCGTCACGGTCGGCGTGCGCCCGGAGCACTTCGACATCGCCGCGACCGGCGGCCTGACCATCGTCGTGAACGTCGTCGAGGAGCTCGGCGCCGACGGGTACGTCTACGGTTCCACCTCCGCCGCCGAGGGCTCGCAGGACCTCGTGGTCCGCGTCGGCGGCCGCCAGGTCCCGGAGAAGGGCTCCGAGCTGCACGTGGTGCCGCGGGCCGACGAGATCCACGTGTTCTCGACGTCCTCCGGCGCGCGGCTGTCCAACTAGCCGCTCCCGTCGGGCCGGTCGGGCCGGTCGGGCCGATCACGCCCGTCGGGCCGCGGCGGCGTGCAGGGGGCGTCCTCCCGGGGGCGCCCCTCCTGCGTTCCGGCGGCCGCCCGCGCGGTGCGCCCCCGCGGCCGCGGCGCACAGCGGTACGCACCGCCGCGGACCCCGCCGCCGGCCCCGCCCCGAGCCCCGCGGGAATTCCGGCAGACCGGGCATTAACCCCCGGCCGTCAACCCGTTATTCGAAAGACCACATCGAACCGTCCCCCGACCGGGTGACTGAATGTCGCCAAATCTTCACCGAGCGCTACTCTCGCCCTCGTGACCCACACTGCCCGCCGTATCGGCCGTTCCCTCGCCCTGGTCCTGCCCGTCGTCCTGGTCCTGTCCGGGACCCTCGCGGTCACCATGGTCCCCTGGGCGGACACTTCCCCCTCCCAGATCCTGACCGCCTCCGCCGAGGACGTCTCCGTCCCGGCGAAGCCGCGCGCCGCGCAGGACCTGCTGCGCGACAAGCTGCTGAGCGAGTTGCAGCAGGGCGAGCAGCCGGGTGACGTCCTCACCCACCTCCAGCAGGAGGTGGACCGGCGGCCGTCGCTCGCCGAGCACTGCGTGGGCATCGCGCGGGCGCTGGGCCGGGCCGCCGTCGACGTGTACGGCCCGACGAAGGCCCAGTCCTTCGCGCGCCCCGTCTGCGACACCTCGTACGCGACGGGCGTCGCCTCCATGGGCTGACCCGTACCGCGTCCGTACGCTGGCCGGTATGACCGAAACGCCCCCAGCTCCACCCCAACCGTCCGTTCCCGCAGCCGCGTTCCCCGCCGCTCCCGTCCAGGCAGTCGTCCTGGCGGGCGGGCAGGGCTCGCGGCTGCGGCCGTACACGGACGACCGCCCCAAGCCGATGGTCGAGATCCCGGGGACCGGAACGCCGATCATCGGGCACCAGTTGGCCTGGCTGGCCTCGGAGGGGGTCACCGACGCGGTGGTCTCCTGCGGGCACCTCGCCGAAGTGCTCCAGGAGTGGCTGGCCGGGGCGCGGCTCCCGCTGCGGGTGACGACGGTGGTCGAGGAGGAGCCGCTGGGGCGCGGCGGCGGCCTCAAGTACGCGGCCCGGCACCTGCCTTACCCGGAGCTGTCCTGGTACGCGACGAACGGCGACGTCTGGACGCGCTTCTCGCTCCGCGACATGGCCGCCTTCCACGCCGAGCGCGGGGCGACGGCGACGCTGGCGCTGGCCCGGCCGCGCATCCCGTGGGGGGTCGTGGAGACCAACGGGTTGGGGCAGGTGCTGGACTTCATCGAGGCGCCGCCGTCGCCCTACCCGGTCAACGCGGGCGTGTACGTCTTCGGGCCCGGATTCGCGTCGCTGCTGCCGGACTCGGGCGACCACGAGCGGACGACGTTCCCACGGCTGGCGCGCGAGCGCCGGCTGGCGGGCTTCCCGCTGCCCCAGGGCGCCTACTGGCGGGCGATCGACACGGCGAAGGACCTGGCCGAGGCCGCGAGGGAGCTGGCGTCCCAGACGGGCCCCTGAGGCGTCCCCACCGCCGCCCGGCGCGACACTCCCCCGCCCTGGACCCCCGCCCCGCACGGCCCGGTTGCGACCCCGCCCGGATCGCGCACGGATCGCACACGGATCGCGCACCGGGGCCCCGGCCCCCCCCGCCCGGGCCCGGCCCCCCGGGGGGGTGGTGTGCCGCTACGG
>NZ_JBHXSC010000122.1:0-294 GCF_042716505.1 Streptomyces sp. NPDC058674 | reverse complement strand
CACACGGATCGCGCACCGGGGCCCGGCACGCGCGTCGCGTGCCGGGCCCCCGGTCCTTCGGTACGGCCGCCGTCAGCCGAGGAGGCCTCCGACCAGGCCGGGCTTCCTGCTCGGAGCGTCCCCGCCGCCGGTGGCGCCCCCGCTGCCGCTCCCCGCGGAGGAGGCCGGCGGCTTCTGCGGGGCGGACTGCCGGGGGGTGGTGCGCGGGGTCTGCTGCCGGCCGGTGGTGCCCTTCGTCGCCGCGGGCGGCTTGGAGCCGGGCCCGGCGGTCTCCGGGGCGGTGGGAGGGGCGCG
>NZ_JBHXSC010000121.1:0-7998 GCF_042716505.1 Streptomyces sp. NPDC058674 | reverse complement strand
CGGGCGAGGGCTTCGAGGACGGACGGGGAGACACCGGCGAGGTTGCCGCGCTCCAGCTTCGCGTAGTACTCCACGCTCACGTCGGCCAGGGCGGCGACCTCGCTGCGGCGCAGGCCGGGCACCCGGCGCCGGTTCCCGGAGGGCAGGCCGGCCTGCTCAGGGGTGATCTTGGCGCGCCGCGAGGTCAGGAACTCGCGGACCTCTGCTTGGTTGTCCACGCCTTCGACCGTACGTCCCGCCCGCGTCCATAGGGATGTACTGGCAGTACACCTCTTGATGGTGTCTCGCTGTCTGCGCAAGGAGCGGGTTACCTGGATGACGTGGTGCTTTTCGCCCTGTCACGACGACGGGATCGGGCGCCCGGCCCTGCACTCGGCGACGGCCCCGGCCTCGGGGATCTCCCGCCTCGGCACGCGAAGGAAGATCATCTATGCGCGGCGCAGTCATCCACGCCCCCCGCGACGTCCGCTTCGAGTCCCTGGAGGACCCGAAGCTGCTCCACCCCACCGACGCGATCATCCGCACGGCCGTCACCTGTGTGTGCGGCTCCGACCTGTGGCCCTACCGCGGCGCCGAGCCGATCGGCGACCCGCACCCGATGGGCCACGAGTACGTCGGCTTCGTCGAGGAGGTCGGCTCCGAGGTCACCGCAGTGAAGCCGGGCCAGTTCGTCGTCGGCTCCTTCGCCACCTCGGACAACACCTGCGCTAACTGCCGCAACGGCTTCCAGTCCAACTGCCTGCACCGCGAATTCATGTCCACCTGCCAGGCCGACTACGTGCACATCCCCAACGCACAGGGCACCCTGGTCGCCACCGACGAGGTGCCCGGCGAGGAGTTCTGGCCGGGCCTGCTGGCCGTCTCCGACGTGATGGGCACCGGCTGGTGGGCCGCGGACGCCGCCGAGGTGAGGCCCGGCTCGACCGCCGTGGTGGTCGGCGACGGCGCGGTCGGCCTGTGCGCCGTGATCGCGGCGAAGGAGATGGGCGCGGAGCGGATCATCGCCATGTCCCGCCACGAGAGCCGGCAGAAGCTCGCCCGCGAGTTCGGCGCCACCGACATCGTCACCGAACGCGGTGAAGAGGGTGCGGCCCGGATCAAGGAGCTGACCGGCGGGATCGGCGCGGACAGCGTCCTGGAATGCGTCGGCACCGCCCAGTCCATGAGCCAGGCCCTGCACTCCGCCCGCCCCGGCGGCAACGTCGGCTTCGTCGGCGTCCCCCACGACGTCGCCGTCGACGGCCAGGAGCTGTTCTTCTCCCACGTCGGCCTGCGCGGCGGCCCCGCCCCCGTACGCCGCTACCTGCCCGACCTCATCGATCGCGTCCTCAAGGGTGCGATCGACCCGGGCAAGGTCTTCGACCTCACCCTTCCCCTGGACCAGGTCGCCGAGGGCTACAAGGCGATGGACGAGCGCCGCGCCATCAAGACCCTCCTCAAGCCCTGACCCTCCCGACCCCGCGCAAGGAGCACTCCGTGCAGATCACCCGCAGCTCGATCGAAACCGCCAAGGGCCCGGCCGACTGGTTCACCGGCGACGTCTACATCGACCCCGTCGCCGCCGCCCCCGCCCCGTCCCGGGTCACCGCCTCCCTGGTGCACTTCACCCCCGGCGCCCGCACCCACTGGCACCGCCACCCGCTCGGGCAGACCGTCTTCGTCACCGAAGGCGTCGGCTTGTGCCAGCGCCGCGGCGGCCCCGTCGAGGTCATCCGGCCCGGCAACCGCGTCCTGTTCGAGGCCGACGAGGAGCACTGGCACGGCGCCGCCCCGAACCGGCTGATGGTCCACCTCGCCATCAACGAAGGCGACGACGACCACGCCGTCGTGCACTGGCTGAGCCCGGTCACCGACGACGAGTACACCGCCACACCAGCCACCGCATGACCGAGGAGCACCATCGTGACCACCTTCGCCCTGATCGGCGCCGGCCCCGGCCTGGGCCTGGCCGCCGCCCGCCGCTTCGGAACCGCCGGCCACCACGTCGCCCTCATCTCCCGCAACGCCCAGCACCAGGACGAACTGGCTGCCGAGCTGGCCCGGGACGACATCACGGCCCGCGGGTTCACCGCCGACGCCCTCGACCCGGCCTCCCTGACCGTGGCCCTGGACGCGGCGGCCGAGGAACTGGGGCCCATCGAGGTCCTCCAGTTCAGCCCCGTGCCCCGCGGCGACTTCATGAAGCCGGTCCTGGAGACCACCGCCGCCGACCTGGACGATCCGCTCGCCTTTTCCGTCAAAGGCCCGCTCACCTGTGTGAACACGGTCCTGCTCGGGATGCGAGAGCTGGGCCGGGGAACGCTGCTGTTCGTCAACGGCGGCAGCGCGGTGCGCCCGAACCCCAAGGTGGCCGGCACCTCGGTCGCGTTCGCCGCCGAGAGCGCGTACGCCGCGATGCTCCACGACGCCCTCGCACCGGAGAACATCCACGCCGCCCAGCTCATCATCCCCGGCGCGATCCGCCCGGACGCCGAACACTCCAGCCCCGACGTGCTCGCCGAGCGCCTGTACGCCATCCACACCCAGCGCGATGCCTTCCGGCACTACGCCGAACCCATGCCCGCATGACCACGTCCCGGATGCCGCCCACGACCCGCGCCGCCCTCCGCCTGCTGCTCCGCACCGCTCCGGCAGCCGCCCTGCTGCTGGCCGGCACCGCCTGCTCCAGCGGAACACCAGACACCGCCCCGGCCGCCTCGTCCTCTGCCGCCTCTGGAAGGCAGCAGCCGCCGTCGGCGTCCCCCTCCGGAAGGAGTACATCCATGAACATCCGGGTCACCCTCGACGGCCGCCCCGTCGACGCCGTCCTGAACGACAGCCCCGCCGCCCGCGACCTCGCCAAGCTGCTGCCGCTCACCCTGGACCTGGAGGACTTCCACGACACGGAGCGGGTCGCCGACCTGCCCCGCAAGCTGAACACCGACGGGGCTCCCGAACCGGCCGCCGCGAAGGCCGGCGACATCGCCTACTACGCCCCCTGGGGCAACCTCGCCCTCTTCTACCAGGACGGGCCTGCCCCCTCCCCGGATCTGCTGGTCCTCGGCCACCTCGACGTCAGCGCCGACCAGCTCGGCCAGGCCACACGCATCACCATCGAAGCAGCCTCCTGACCCGGCCCCCGTACGACCCGCACCTCGATCGGAGAACACCCGTGACCGTCACCTACGACTTCCGCGGCAAGACCGCCTTCGTCACCGGCGCCGCCGGCGGCATCGGACGGGCCACCGCCCTCGCCTTCGCCCGCGCGGGCGCACGGGTAGCCCTCGCCGACCTCTCCGGTGACGGGCTGCACGAGACCGCCCGCCTCATCGACGCCGCCGGGGGCGAAGCCCTCACCCTCACCTGCGACGTCACCAGCGAGGACGACGTCCAGGCGGCGGTCGACCTGACCGTCGAGCGCTTCGGGAGCCTGGACGCCGCCTTCAACAACGCCGGCGTCGAACAGCCCGTCCAGCCAGCCGCCGACACCGCCAAGGAGGACTGGGACCGCATCCTCGGCGTCAGCCTCACCGGGGCGTTCCTGTGCACCCGCGCCCAGATCCGCCAGATGCTCCGGCAGGACGGCGGCGGCGCGATCGTCAACGTCTCCTCCGGCGCCGGCGTCAAAGGCTTCAAGGGCCAGGCCGCCTACGCCGCGGCCAAGCACGGGATCATCGGCTTCACCCGCTCCGCCGCCCTCGACCACGCCGCCCAGGGCATCCGTATCAACGCCGTCTGCCCCGGCATCATCGACACCGAGATGATCCGCCGCTTCGGCGACACCCGCCCCGGAGGCCGCGAAGGACTCATCGCCGACGAGCCCGTCGGCCGCCTCGGCACGCCAGAGGAGATCGCCTCCGCCGTGCTCTGGCTCTGCTCCACAGACGCCGCCTTCACCACCGGCACCGCCCTCGTCGTCGACGGCGGCCAGACCACCTGAACCCTCCGGCCCACGCCCGACGCCCACGCCGAAATCTCGCCCGAGGAGACAACGCCATGAACCCCACCTACGACTTCACCGGCCAGGTCGCCTTCGTCACCGGCGCCTCCTCCGGCATGGGTCTGGCCACCGCCCGCGCCTTCGCCCAGGCCGGCGCCGCCGTCGGCCTCGCCGACATCGACGAGAAGGCCGTCTCCGCCGCCGTGAAGGAACTCACCGACGCCGGCCACCGGGCTCTCGCCCTGGTCTGCGACGTCACCGACGAGGACCAGGTCGCCAGTGCCGTCGACCGCACCGTCGAAGCCTTCGGACGGCTCGACATGGCCTACAACAACGCCGGCATCATGCCCCCGCCCACCGACGCCGCCGACGAGTCCGCCGAGCAGTTCGACCGCGTCCAGAACATCAACCTGCGCGGCATCTGGGCCGCCATGAAGCACGAGCTGCGCCACATGCGCGACCAGGGCAGCGGCGCCATCGTCAACTGCTCCTCCCTCGGCGGTCTCGTCGGCAACCCCGGCCGCGCCGCCTACCACGCCACCAAGCACGGCGTGATCGGCCTGACCAAGAGCGCCGCCCTCGAATACGGCCCGCGCGGCGTGCGGATCAACGCCGTCTGCCCCGGCACGATCAGCACCCCGATGGTCGACGCCATGGTCGAAGGCGGCGAACTCGACCGCACCCAGGCCGAAGCCGGCCAGGCCATCGACCGCCTCGGCACCGCCGACGAGATCGCCCAGGCCGTCCTGTGGCTGTGCAGCAGCGGCGCCGGCTACGTCACCGGCATCGCGCTGCCCGTCGACGGCGGCTACACCGCCCAATAGTCGACATCCTGCTCACGCCTCCCCCTCGTCGTCCTCATCCAGTTCCTGCGCATCGGGGTCCCGCACCGGGCGCAGGGCGCCGGCGGCTGGGACGCTGGCGGTGAAGCTGTAGCGGCCGAGCAGGTTCAGGTTGCGGTGCTTGAGCGGGGACAGCCGGGCGATGTCCTCGCCGTGGATCTCGTGGCCCTCGGCGCGCAGCTGGGTGACGGCGGCGTCGATGTACTTCGTGGTCCAGAGCACGATGGCGTTGAGGACCAGGCGGAGCGCGCCAAGCTGGTCCTCCATGCCGTCGCGGTAGGCCTGGTGGATGGTGCCGCGCTTGCCGTGGCACACGTCCCGGGCGAGCTTGTGGCGGGACTCTTGGACGGTGAGCTGGCGGTTCATCTGCCGCCGGTAGGTGTCGTCCACCGGGTCGACGACCCGCAGCAGGTGTTCGGTCTTGGCGATCCCCCCGTACTCGGCGAACGCGGCCCCGAGCGGGGTCGGCGGCCGTCGCGTCCGAACATGCGCAGCAGGTCGTAGGCGCGGACCTGGTTGGTGACCAGGGAACCGGCGACCTTCAGCATGTCCGGCCAGTGCGTGATCACCTTGTTCAGGTTCACGCGGTTGCGGGCCAGGTCTTCCACCGCGCCGTACGTGCCGGTCTGGACGCCGGGCATCGTGGCCCGCCAGAACCGCTGGTCGTCCAGGTCGCGGAACCGGGGGCTGAAGTTGTAGCCGAGGATCTTGAACAGGCCGAACACCATGTCGGAGTACGAGGCGTTGTCGGTGGCCACCATCTCCGGCTTCACGCCTCCGTCGAGGTTCAGCAGGGCGCAGGATGTGCAGGGAGTCGCGCGGGGTGCCGGGCACGACCATCTGCCCGATGCCTGCGACCTGGTCGTTGACGGCGTTGAGCCAGGTGATGCCGCGCTTGAACCCAAAGTACTTCGGCGACGGGGCGGCGTTGATGGTGCGCACCGGCACCTGGAAGCGCAGCCCGTCCACGGAGGCGAGCAGCCCTTCTCCCCAGTACCGCACGATCGGGATGCTGGCCTGGGCGGCGATGAGAGCTGCGTTCGCGGCGGCGATGGTGTCGGCGCGCAGGTAGTACTGGTCGACGTGCACGAGCCGGGCCCGGGTCAGGGCCTCGTAGCCGGGGTTGACCACCGGGGCCAGGCCGATGTTGCACGCCTCGGACACCAGCAGCGCGACCACCGAGGTGGGCAGGTCCTTCATCCGGGTGGTGCCGTCGCCGAGGTGCACGAAGGCATCGAGAAAGCCGGTCCAGGCGTTCACTTCGAACAGCAGGTCCGGCAGGTCGATCTTCGGGAGCATCTTCTCGACCCGCTGGCGCAGCCAGGTCAGGGACTTCGGCTCGCCGAGGGCGCCGAGCTTGTCGACGTTCAGCTTCACCCGCCCGTCGCCGGCCACCTCGATGGAGACCCTCGCCGCCGGCCCCGCTTCCTCCAGGCGCGTCGCGAGCTGCTTCCATCCGGCGTCCAGGCCCCGCACCAGCTCCGCCAGGTGCTCGGTGACGGGCATGTCCAGGCTCAGGGCCGCCAGGACGTCCTCCTCGACCGCGTCCCAGTCGGGCCCGTCCAGCAGGCGGGCGCGCGGGTTGGACCAGCGGTGCGAGGGCGAGGCGAAGACGTCGCTGTTGTTCAGGGCCCGGTGCAGCTGCTCCAGCACGCACACCACATACGCGTCCCGGTCCACCGCACCCTGCGGCAGATCCGGGTTGGCGTACACCGCCTTGCGCCACGCGGGCGGTACGAGCTTGTCGTCCACCTCGCGCGGCAGCAGCGGCTTCACCCCCACCTTCCGCCGGGCCAGCGCCGGCAGGCCGCGCACCCCGGCCAGGACCCGCTTGCCCGCGCTCGCCGCGTCCAGTGCTCCTCGACCAGCTCCAGCTCCTCGAACAACACCTTCGCCGCCCGCGCGAGCACCCGCGACGCCTTCTCCAGCTGCGGCAGCGTCGACAGCCGCTCCTTCTCCGTCTTGCGCTTCGCCGTGTTCAACAGCCGGGTGGCCATCAGGACCTGGAACAGATCCAGGGCCTCGTCGATCGCCTTCGCCTCCAGGTGCCGCATCACCGCGGTGAGCATCGCCGTGCGCTTGGGCTCCGCGGCCCGCTCCAGCAGCGGCGCCTTCGACCCCAGCGCGTACCGGGCCAAAGCGGCCATCCGGTTCGGCGGGATCTGCGACAGTCTCAGCCGCCCAAGCCGGTACGCGCCGATCTCGTCCACCCGCTCCAGCGCGCGGGCGAACGCCGTACCCGTCGTCCGCGTCGGCGGCCGGCGCAGCCGCTCCAGCTCCGAGAACCGCGAGCCCTCCGGCGTCTTCAGCGTCGCCACCAGATCCCCGGGCAGCGCCGGGTCCGCACGACGGGCGGCGCCCGCGACCGTGGCGTGCAGCCGCTTCTCCGCGACCGTCCGCGCTTCCGCCACCTGCCGAGCCAGCACGGACACCCCGGGCAGCAGGACCCGGTGACGGCGCAACCAGCCCACCGCGTGATCGAACAGCGCCTTCGGGCCCTCGGCGTGCGTCCACGCCCGCCCGTGCAGGAACGTGCGGAACCGCCGGCCCCACTCGGCGTCCTCGTAGGGGTGGTAGCCGTAGGCGTCCCGGATCTCCCACGCGTGGTCATACAGCGTCTGACGCCGCTCCATGTACCGCTTGACCACCGACGGGTCCTCGATACCGAGCTGCACGGCCAGGTGCTCGACCACCGGCCACGGCACCGCGAGCGGCTCCTCCAGGAACAGGCCGACGTACCGAACCGTGCGCATCTGGAGCGCGAACCCGAGCCGGTGATGCTCCGTCCGCCGCAGGGCGATCAGGTCCCGGTCGACGTCGTCCAGGAAGAAGAACCGCTCCAGCTCGGGCCTCGTCGGCTCCTCGGCGAACGTCCCGTACGCCTCGGCCTGCTCATCGCTCAGAAATTCCACCGGCACAAGCCGGACCGTAGCCAGCCCCAGACCAGGCCCGGAGGCGTTTCACCTAACCCCAGCGGCGAAGTGGATCACTGTGCTAGACGACCATGATCGTTCTCACCGATAACCGCTGTACCGATGTTCCCCGAGGCCGGTTCCGCCCGGCCGCGGCCGGGAGACCGGGGCACTCGCCCACCGGATTCCCGCGGGGATCGCCTGGCGGTGTCCGGATCCGTGGACGTTCGTTAGAGGTCATCTCATTTGGCCAGTCGCCGGTAGCAGATGAGGGTGCAGGCGAGGCTGGTGAAGGCGAGGAAGTGCTCGGCCTTGCGTTCGTAGC
>NZ_JBHXSC010000120.1:0-8039 GCF_042716505.1 Streptomyces sp. NPDC058674 | reverse complement strand
CCACGTATCCCAGCTCGGCGAGGGCATCGGCCCGGCGGCGCTCGACGTCGCTCAGTCCCATGCCCTCCGGTCCGAGCAGCACCGCGGGCCGGCGGTCGGTACCGGCCGGGAGCGCGAGGTGCCCGATCATCGTCAAACCGTCCGCCGGGTACTCGACGGTACGCGTCGTGATCGTCGTCATGAGGCGGGACTGTAGTGGCCGTCGGGCCGGGTTCGGTCGGTGTTCTGCCGCCGGCAGAACAGCGTGCGTGTCCCTCGTGCCCTTGTGAAATACGGGGCCGAGCGCCTGCTGCCGGTGGGCGGGGACGGTGGGTTCGGCCGGGGCCTGCTGTCCGGGGGGCCCGGCGGGTGGGGGTGGCCGTGGAGCGGGAGCGGGCCGCCGGCGCGGTCACTGCCATCGCCACGGCCGCAGGCTCGGCGCGTTGGAAGACCCGCGCGGCCCGCGCCCGCCTCGCGGAGCAGGCCGTGCGAGGACCTCCTCATGCCGCTCGCTGCCGCCGTGCAAGGCGCCGGACCTTCCCGTCCCGTAGCCCTGCCTCCCTGTGCCGTTGAGGACGTACGGGTCGGGGGTGTCGACGGGCTTCCCGGACCATCCGTCCTCTCAGGGGCGCTGGTCGGTGTGTCCGCACACCCAGGCCAGTGCGTCGCGCACCCCGTGAATGTAGTCGCGAGGGACGGTGCGCTGGGTGGAATCCTTCATCTGGACCGTCGCAGCGTCGACCTCCGCGGTCAGATCCTTCAGAGCGGGTGTCTCGTCCACCGATTGCGCAGTAATCGGCGCGGGCCCGCCACGCCCCAGCGCCCACAGGTACCCGGTCAGGGCTCCCCGAGAGAACTGCGTCTGTTGATCCGGTCCGGCCGCCTCGGCCTCCAGCCGCCGAAACACCTCTTCGACTTCGGCGAAGGGTCGCACGCCGACCCGTACTTCCGTGGTACTAGTCGAATGCGTCGTCATACTGGTAAGCATTGCCACGCACTTCGCCCCTACACGCCAAGTACTCAGCCTCACCCGCCCAGCGGTAGCCGCCCCGGCGCACATCCCGGCGCGTAGCCGTACCAGCACTGCTGCGGCACTGTCCTCCTGGGCGCCCCGGGGGACCGAAGCGCAGCAGGCCACGCCCGCTTCGCCCTCGCTCATTCGCTCATTCGCTCATTCGCTCATTCGCTCTCAGTGACGCATTCGGCCCACGGCAGCCCTGCCTGTTCCACCGGGGTTGCGAGGGCGACGCGCCGAACCGGCCGCCAAGCGTTCCCTGATCCGCCGCGCTACCCGCCTGGGCCATCACCACCGCAGCTCCCGGCGCGGGGACGGATCAACCCTCTTGCGTGACACAGTTCACATACTGAGCGGTTGGTAATGCCTCTTGCCCGGTGAGAGCGTGGCAGCGTGGGCTCCGCAGAGCACCTGCGGGCCGGGCTGGAAGTGAGGAGCGACCGTGCGGGCGATACACGTCACCGAATTCGGCGGGCCGGAAGTGCTGCGACTGGTAGAGGTCCCCGACCCCCGTCCGGAGACCGGCCGTCTGCTGATCGACGTCTCGGCGGCCGGCGTCAACTACGCGGACACGCACGCGGTCGAGGACTCGTACCTGTCCCGTTCCACCCTTCCCATGATTCCGGGCGGAGAGGTGGTCGGCCGCACGGAGGACGGCAGGCGGGTCGTCGCCCTCGCGGACAACTACGGCGGTTACGCCGAGAAGGCGGTGGTGCGGAAGGACCTGGCGATTGACGTTCCCGAAGCGGTGAGCGACGGACAGGCCCTGGCCCTGATCGTGCAGGGCCTCACCGCCTGGCACCTGCTCCGCACGAGCGGACGCGTCGCCCCGGGCGAATCGGTCGTAGTGCACGCCGCCGCCGGGGGTACCGGCTCGCTCGCCGTCCAACTCGCCAAGATGTTCGGGGCCGGGCGTGTCATCGCCACCGCCTCGACGCAGGAGAAGCGTGACCTCGCCCTCGCCCTGGGCGCGGACGTCGCGGTCGACGCCGACGCGGAGGGTCTGAAGGACCGGCTGGTGGAGGCCAACGGGGGCCGGAAGGTCGACGTTGTCCTCGAGATGGCCGGCGGCCGGGTCTTCGAGGAGTCCCTCGCCGCCCTCGCGCCCTTCGGCCGGCTCGTCACCTACGGCATGGCCGGCCGGCAGGCGCCGGAGCCGGTCCACGCCGCTCAGCTGATGGGCCGGTCCCGGGCGGTCGTCGGCTTCTGGCTGATGCACGCGATCGGCCGCCCCGGCATGTACCGGGAGCCGTTGTCCGAGCTGCTGGAGATGGTCGAGGACGGACGCCTCACGCCTCAGGTCGGTGGCGTCTACCCACTCGCGGAGGCGGTTCGGGCCCACGAAGACCTCCGCGCACGCAGGACGGTCGGCAAGCTGGTGCTCGACACCTCGCGCTGAGCCTTCGCCGCGGTTCCTGGGACCGTACTCCCACTCGCCCCACCGGTGCGATGACCTCGGCGACCAGGATGGGGTGGACGAGGGTGGTGCCGAGGACGCCGCGACTCCCCCACGCATGAGAGAACTTCACGCCCGTCCACGGGCGCCCGGGCGCGGCCGCGGTGGGATGGCCGGCGACCTGCCGGGCGGCACCCGGGCGCGGCGGTACGGAGCGGCCGGCCGGGCGCAGTCGGCAGTGGGTGTCGTGGCGGCTGAGGACGAGGAGGTGCGGGCGGGGCAGGGTGCCGGCGATTGCGCCGAGGGCCGGAGGGCCCGGTGCGGCCGCGCCGGAGGACCCCGCCCCCGCCCGCCGTGCGCCGTGCGCCGTGCGCCGTGCGCCCCGCAGCGTCCGGTACGCGCCCCGGGGGCGGGGGCTGCGGACATGACGGAGCTGTGCCGCGCCGCCTGATGTGGCCGGCGGCCACCGCCCGGCCCGACCTGGCGGTGAACTTGACGGCGTCCAGCCCATCCCGGTTTCCGGGCCGCCGCGCTGTGACCCGGCAGGCAGGCCGAGCACCCTGCGGCCCTCCGCGGCGCCAGTCAGACCGAGCCATTGTGTGACGTACTGTCAGAACGTTTACACATAGTCCGGGGTTGCGTTCATTTTTTGAGTCTGGGACTGTCACTCGGGTAACTCACCCCCCTCACAGCGGACTTCGGAGCGCCACACCTCCGGGCTTCACCACCCGGCGCCTTGCCTCCGGCGTGGCGATACGGACGAAATGCCTCCTTGTGCGCTCTCTGCTCGCGGCTACGGCCCGCGGAGGGCACCAGCCGCTTCGCCAGGACGAACTGGAAGACCAGGCAACAGTGAAACGCACGCGCACCCTCGCCCTGACCGCAGCACTGCTCGCTGCATCCGCCCCGCTCGGCCTCGCCACCGTGGGAGCGGGTACGGCACACGCCGCGGCCCGCACGTACTTCGTCAGCCCCAGCGGCAACGACAGCAACTCGGGCACGTCCACCCGAGCTCCCTTCCGGACCCTTCAGAAGGCCGCGGACAGCGTCGGGCCGGGCGACACCGTCTCGATCATGAACGGCACGTACTCCGAGCGTTCGGAGGGGTCAAACGTGCTGACCATCAAGCGCTCCGGCCTCCCCGGAGCCCCCGTTACCTTCACCGCTCATCCCGGCCACCATCCGGTGATCCACCCGGTGAAGGCGTGGAACGGCATCAGCGTTCACGGCGCCTCCTACATCTCCATCAAAAACCTGGAGGTCAAGGGAAACAACGCAGCCCTCACCCTGGTCGGAGCCGAACGGGAATCGAAGAAGGGCGACCCCACCTACAACACCAACTGCATCTCCGTGGAACAGGACCGGTCCACGGGTGCGCCGTCGCACCACGTC
Source organism: Streptomyces sp. NPDC058674 (assembly GCF_042716505.1). Classification (NCBI taxonomy): domain Bacteria; kingdom Bacillati; phylum Actinomycetota; class Actinomycetes; order Kitasatosporales; family Streptomycetaceae; genus Streptomyces; species Streptomyces sp. NPDC058674. Next base: position 4,257 of record NZ_JBHXSC010000120.1, on the reverse strand, counting down.
GAGGTGACCGGCAACGAGGTGCACGGTTGCGCCGGCGGCGGCATATCGGCCATCGGCTCCGACCACGTGACCATCTCCGGCAACCACGTGTTCGGGACGTCCTGGTACACGGTGTACGCAACCAGCGGCATCTCCGTCCTGACCCCGCGCGACGTGGGTGGCGGCGACGCCAGGACGTACAAGATCCGCATCACCGGCAATCGCGTCCACGACAACGAGACCAAGATCAAATGGGAGAAGTGCGGATGCTACTCCGACGGCAACGGCATCATCATCGACACCCTCAAGGGTGACGCCGATCACCCCGCCTACAGCGGACGCGTACTGGTCGCCAACAACCTCTCGTACGACAACGGCGGCTCCGGCATCCACTCCTACAAGAGCCAGCACGTCGACATCGTCCACAACACGGCCTACGCGAACGGGCGCAGCACCCGTATGGAGAGCTACGCCAACATCTTCGCGCATGACAGTACCGACGTGCGGCTGCTCAACAACATCGCGTACGGCCGGCCGGGGCAGGCGACGAACAGCAAGTCCCGGAATGTGGACGTCACCTACGACCACAACATCTACTTCGGCGGTAAGGCCCCCGAGGTCCAAGGCCCGAACGATGTCATCGCAGACCCGAAGTTCGCCAAGACGGGCACCGGAGCGGATGCGGACTTCCGGCTGAGCGAGGGCTCCCCCGCCGTCGGCTCGGGTACGCCGTTCGCCGCCGTCACCACCGACTTCACCGGAGCCCGCCGGGCCGGCGGGGCGCCCGACCGGGGCGCCTACGGCTTCGGCGCCAAGAGCAGCGGTGCCGCGGGAAATGCCTCCGCCGACTCCTCCCCCGGCCGGCAAGGTGACGCCACCGCCGGGAGCGGCCGGTCCGCCGGAAGTGGCCCCGCCGGCTCACCGGGCGGGCAAGCCGGCGACGGTACCGATGGCAGCTCCGGGCTGAAGCCGCACGGCGCGAGCGGTCCGCTCGCAGAGACGGGCGGCTCCAGCCCGGTGCTCCCCCTCGGTATCGCGGCGGTGGTCCTCGCCCTCGGCGGCGGCCTCCTCTTCGCAGCACGGCGCAAGCGCTCCTGATCCCAGCGGATCACTCGGGGTGGCCGAAACGTGGTGCCGACCCGCCCCCAGGGTCGGCACCCCCGCGCGCCTGCCTCCCGGACCCCGCTTACGACTCCGTTCGCCGGACGGGCCTCGGCCGCTGGCAGACTGGCAGACTGGTCACCATGGCGGCGGCAATACACCGGATCGAAGCGGCGGCACTCACCGGTGGGCCGGTGCCTGACCCCCCGCGCGTTGCCTGGCGCAAGCACATGAGGCAGCGCGTGTTGGACGCCGCTCGCGACCTCACATGTGAGGCCGGCTGGGACCGGGTCAGCCTGTCGGCCGTCGCCGCCCGCGCCGAAGTGTCGCGCCCTTCGGTGTACAAGGAGTTCGGCAACCGCGCCGGCCTGGGCCGTGCGCTGGTGGTCCTCGAGACCCGACAGTTTCTGACTGGTGTGGCCGATACCCTCTACCCCGGCGTGCCCGACTCCCACGACTGCCTCCGGGCGGCCATCCTGTACGTACTTCAGGAGGCCGATAAACAGCCGCTCATACATGCCGTCATCACCGCCGCCCGCAAGGGCTCCGACAGCCTCCTGCCCTACCTCACCGCCCGAGCGGACCCGATCTTCGATGCCGGCCACATCCTCGTCCAGGGCTGGCTGGCCACGCGATACCCGCAACAGCAGACGGAGTCGGTGGAGCTGGCCGCAGACGTCATCGTCCGCATGACCATCAGCCATCTCATCCTGCCAGCCGACGAACAGCACCTCACCGCTCAACGACTGGCGACCGCGGCCCTGAAACTACTGCAGTAGGCGTCGTTGGGGGATCGTCTCAACCGGCGTGCCGACGTGGCCGGCCCCGGGATGGTCATGGTGGAGCGGCTGGTGCCGGAAGGCGGCGCGCCCTGTCCTACGCGGCCGGCGTGGACGCCCACCGCCGGTCACCTCCCCCGGTACTCCGGCACGGAGGGGCACACCGCGGGCCCGGTCAGTCAGGGAAGGAAAAGTAGAGCGCCTCGCTGTAGAAGGACGCGAAGTGCCTCTGCCAGTCGGATCGGATCGAGGCCAGCCAGTCGTCGTTGTGGCCGGCGATCGCCATCTCGGCCTTGGCGACGGCGTCGGGGATGTCCTCGGACGCCAGACGTCGCACGCTCGCTGCCGGATCGTCGCCCGACATCGAGACGATCTCACCGGTCTCGAGGACGAAGTACTTCGCCTGCTGCTTCTCAAGGTGGGCCGTGGTCCTGGCAACGCATTCGGCGAATTCGGCGTCGTCCTCCAGGCCCTCGCCGACCGCGCGCAGGAGGTCGCGGAGCAGGGCCGCTCCGTCGACGTAGTCCGCGGCGATGCCGACCGGAGGGTTCCAGATCATGGACGGGACGATCGTCGTCCCGCGCCCGACCATGAGCTTGTGCGCGAGCGGGATGTCCCCGTTGTGCTCGGATATGCATCGGATCCGCTGGGGGATTCCTGCCTCGTTCGGCACCGAGTCCGCGGAGTAGAGATATGAACGGTTTGCCATGGTGGCGACGTTAACACCGGGGACCGACAGCCCCCTGCCCACCGTCTCCACCCTTCCGGCTCCGTGCCCGGCCTGCGCCGCCGGATCGTCTACCGCGACAGCGCCGTCTGCCGCTTCCGCCAGGCCACCGCCCACCTGGAGGCATGTCACAGAGCTTCGCGGTCTCGCGGGAGCGTCCGCATTCCACGGGGGTGGAGTCCACCGTCCACACGTCGTCCGTCCACAGGACGGTGTCGGTGGGCCGGCTCTCGTAGGACCAGCCTGACCAGCTCCCCGGACCGCCGCAGGCGCTTGTTCCGGCCCGGCTGCTGGGGCAGGTACGGGAAGAGGTAGCCGCAGGGGGGCGTGGGCAGGGCGTAGCCGGCGGGCCTCGGAGGCGAAGCCCAGCCGGGCCTGGTCACACGCTGAGAGCGGGCACTCTCGCGTCCGTGCAGCCACCCCCTTGGAATCAATCATCCAGACCTCCAGGGTGCGCCCGCCCGCACCGCACCGCGACCGGCCCGGTCGACACCCCGCGGCGGTCGGCGCAGGATGAAAAAAGGGGGGCCGGCGGCCGCACGGCCGTCCCCGTCTCACAGGAGTCGCCTCATGCACCGACGCACGCAACGCACGCGACGCACCCTGATCAGCTCGCTCCTCGCGTCCTCCGTCGCCCTTGGCGGGGCGGCCTTCCTCGCGCCGGCGGCCGTCGCCGCAGTGCCGGCCGCCAGCTGCACCGTCACACCCGCGGCCAACGGCATGTCCGTCACCATCACCGGCGAGGGCTTCACCGCCCCGCGCAAGCTCAACGACGGCGAGAGCACGCAAGACCTGAACGTCGACGCGAGCGGCAACTTCAAGCTGACCCGCTTCCAGAAGAACGTCGACTACACCGTCCTCGCGGTCAACGAGGACCAGCCGTTCGTATTCGTCAACTGCAAGCGCGTCGCCGCGCCCGGCAGCACCACACCCCAGCCCACGCCGAACGCCACCCCGCAGAACAACAGGCGCGACTACCAGCAGGGCTTCCAGGCCGGCTTCCGCGCGGGTCAGGAAGCGGGCCGGGCCAACTGTGACGTGCGACCGCAGGTCGACAAGAGCGCGGACCACAGCGCCGCCTACTGGAACGGCTACACCGCCGGAGCCACCCGCGGCTTCGACCGGGTCTGCTAGCGCTTGTCTGGGCGACAACGCCTGTTCGAGCCGGGCGATCCGCCACCTGCTGTGGCGCCGGGGAGTCGCTGTCACGATCCCCGAACGCCATGACCAGGCGGCCAAGGGGCAGGCCGCCGCTGCGACCGGGGCCAGCCGGTGACGGCCGAAGCGGCCTGGTCGACACCCTGGCGATGAACCCCATGGCTGTCGCGCTGCTCGGCGACCAGACTCGCCACACCGGTCTGGCCAGTAGCGCCTACTACCGCCCCTGGCCCCGGGGGGGCGGGCCAGGACAGGCGCGGGAGGGGTCGCACACGGGCAGCCTGGGCAGTGCAGCCCGCACGGCTTGTGCCCTGCGCTCTGCGGCCGGACATGTCGGCCCCCTGAACGTCGGGAGATCTTCAAGTGCTCGGAGCGGTCCTACGTCGTTCGAGTCCACGGAAGGGTCTCGCGGTTTGGAGGACCTTGACCCCGGATTTGGACACCGGAGACACTTGGATCTTGATGGGTCCAGGAGAACGGAGTCCCCGTGGGGATGAAGCATTACCCCGCCGA
>NZ_JBHXSC010000119.1:0-8980 GCF_042716505.1 Streptomyces sp. NPDC058674 | reverse complement strand
GCCCCGGCCCGCGCCCGCCGCCCGGCCCCGGCCCGCCCGCCGGCCGCCGCCGGCCGTCCGGTCCCGCGGCCTGTGCCGTCCCCGGCGCCGTCCCCGCGCCGGGCTTGGCTCCGGCCCCGGCGCGGCCTGGCTCCGGCCTCGGCGCGGTCCGGCCTGGCCGCGGCCGGAAGCCGCCGGAACCTGCTACGTACCGGCGGTGCGCACCGCCGTGGGGTACTGGTCGGTGTCCGCGCCGAACAACCCGGCCGAGTACCATCATGCGCGCCGTCAAGCCCTGGGCCGACGGGCTGTGCGGGAGATCGCCATCCTGCCGCCTCTGCCCCCGCGGGCGTTCCGGCACCTGAAGGCGCTTCTCCAGGATGATGAGCACCTGGTCATCGGCCCGGCGACGGCAGGCCGCTCAAGCCCCCGGGTACCCGGTCAGCCCCAGCGACGCACAGCCGGCCGCCGCCGGAGCGAGCTGGTGCGGGCCCGCGCACTGGCACGGGCCCGGGCAGCCCGAAGCGCTCCGTCCTGAGCCGGTCGGCCGCCACCCGGATGGTCGCTACGCTGGCCTACGGGCGACCGTTACCTCCGTTGCCACGGCCGTAGCGGGCCAGCGCTACACGTTGCGATCCTCGGCCGCCCCAGGGGCGACCGCCACCGCGCGGTCGACGACGCGGTCTTCGTCCGCTACGCCCCGTTGCGATCCTCGGCCGCCCCGGAGCGACCGCCACCTCCATCACGTCGGCCGTGAGGTCGGTCTGACCTGCCGTCAGGTGCCGAAAGAGACCTTCGCCCGCCTCTACCTGGACGAACACCGCTCACTTCAACAGATTGCCAACCTCGTGGGCTTCTCCCGCCCGGTGCTGACCGAACTGGCGAGGGAGTACGGCATCGCGCTTCGCGCCGGACCGCAGGACTACAAGCCCCGCGGAACCATCGAACGGGAATGGCTGATCGAGCAGTACGTCGTTCGCCGACGGACCCTGCCTGACCTCGCCCGAGAGAAAGGCATGAGCAGCGCGAACATGGCCCGATGGGCCCACACCCACAACCTCCCACTCCGGCCCCGCGGCGGAGGAAGCCACGACACCGCCCTCCGCACGACCGACCAGGCAGCGCGGACCCCCGTCATCCTGCGCAAGGCCCTCACCAGCCCCTATGCCTGGCAGCGACTCGAACGCTTCCTGGCTGCACTGCTCTATCCCACGATTGGTGAGGCAGCCCGATCCCTCGGCCCCAAGCAGCCCGCGCTTTCGGTCCAGATCAGTCGGCTTGAGCGAGACCTCGGACAGCCCCTGCTCGAGCGCGGCCGGGCCATGAGACTGACTGCCTTCGGGGAAGAGGTCGCCACTGCGGCCAGGAAGATCCGAGGACAGGCCAAGGGCAGGGCGATACAGTCCGAGACGGGAGAGGGGGCGTGATGGCGCTGAACAGGAAGGGCTCTCGGCGGATCACCGTCGACGGGGCCGTATACCGCTGGCGAATCCGTCGGAAGCCGTCCTACATGCAGGGACTGTGCTGGACGCCCTTGGCTTACGCCGTTGAACTCGCCGACGACGACCGCTCGGGCAGGACGCTGGTCGTCACCACGAGCCAACCGCACCCCAGTAACTGGGTGGGCATTGAAGCTAAGCCTGTTCGGCCGGCTCATGTCTCCGCGAGCGTCAGGGAGGCGCGGGCGCAGGGTTGGGAACCCGCCGAGGCCGGCCCTCCGTTCCTGCTCGACCGGACAGCAGGCTTCGCACCAATGCCTTGAGCTGGAGGCATCTCGGGCCCATTGGCGAACGGATCACATGGGATCGTCCAGCCGCTGAAGAACCTGCTGAAACTCGCCGTTGCCGAGCAGCCCGATGATGACCCCAGACATCGACAGGATCCCGGGCTCCTTGACGATCAAGCCATCCGAGCACCAGAAGTACCGGCCGCTCAGTGCCTCGCCGGTGCCGGACCAGTGGGCCATCAACCGCTCGACCTCAGTGACCGTGAAGATCGTCGCGCTCCAGCGTGAGCCATCCGGCAGCCGGACTTCTGCGTCGACATTAGAGACCTCGTCAAGGGCCTCATCGGGGGCCGGGAGGAAGAGTATTTCCGCCGCTTCGGCACGGACACGGTAATACGCACCGTCCCAACCTGCCTCGAAGGCGGCGTCATCACCGTGATCTGTCACCTCGGGAGCATTGCAGTTCCCGGCCCCTCCGTCATCATGGACTCGTGACGACTTGGCTGCGCTGCTATTGGAGCGAAGAAGACACCTGGTTCTACTTCGAGGTCGATGCCGAAAGTTGGGTGACTCGGCAGATCGAGCTCGAAGGGCCTGAGCTGATCCCGATCGCAGCCGCCTCCCTCGCCGAATGGCAACAGGCCTACGACACAGGCCGACTCGACGAGTACGACAACAGGTTCGGGATCACAGCAGAACTGCCCGTCTCCGAGTGGGAAGGCCACGATCCGGAGGAGCTGACCTCTGACGAGTTCGAGGAGGTCTGGGACTCCGCCCGTCGGCAGATTGCAGCCGGGCCGTCGTGATTGCTGGCTGGGGCGGATAGTCACTTGCCGCACCCGCCCTGCCGGCTCGATCATGAAGTCTCGATCGAGGAGGCTTCGTGGGATTGTGCCTGTTCCCTGGGGATGGTGACCTCACCAGCCCGGACGTCAGCTGGTCCTACTCGGGTTTCAGTGCCTTCCGCCAGCGCTTGGCGCGGGCTGAGGGGTTCACGCGGATACCGGGTCGCTAGAGGACGACCTGGCCGCCCTCAACCAGGAGGTGTTCGAGGCACTGGCGGGCGGCGGGCCGGACCTGACCACGGCCCTGATCGCAGCCGGGTTCCGGTCTGCGGAGGCGGCGACGGCGCTGTCGCGGTTCTGGGAGGACCGCTACGCCCGGTGTGCGGTGGTCGTCACCCGGGCGGCCGACCGGGGGGAGCTGCCCGGTCCCGCCGACAGCCGGGCGCTGCTCGTCGCCGCGACCGCCCCGCTCTACCACGAGCTACTGCTGCTCAGAGCATCCCCCGACCCGACCCGACCCGACGCTGCCGCGCCGCGCCGCCGCGGTCGCCGCCGCGGTCGCCGCCGCGGCGGCCGGCGCCGGCGCCTTCGGGACCGAGGCTGCCCTCCAAGGTCAGTGATCGAAGAGGGGCAGGGAACGCAAGACGGGTTGATCGGTCCGGGCGTGCGTCGGCTCAGGTCGAAACCGGCCCGCATCGGCGCCCTCGGGATCGGGGATGGGCTGGCGCCGGTTCGCCACCATAGGCTGCAATGTGCCACAACGTCTGTGACCAGCCAGCGGGAATGGCCGCGTCTGTCCTCCTCGGCCCCATGCCGAGCACCTCGCTCCGCCCGCGCCCATGTCAATGGCGAGGCCAGGGAGAGGGCGCATGGCCGGACGGACAGGTCTCTGCGGGGGCTTGGTGGAGTGGAGGCATGGACAGAGCAATTGCCCCGGTGAGGGCAGGGCATGCATGTGGATTTGTTCATACGGACTGGACCCTCAACGTTTTGTTAGGCCCGCCGATGGTCGGGCCGTCGCTGTCCAGCCGTAAGGTCTCCAACCCATTGGATTCTCTGGTGATATAGCTTGAAATCCTTCGAATCGCCCTCCGTGATCTTGGTTTCGCTGAGTAATCGAAGCGTGGAACCTTAGGTTCCGCTGTGGGGGCGCGGTGACGATGAAGGTCGCCTGCCGTCGGGTCGGCGTTCTTCACATGGGGGAAGCGGATGTTGTATTCAGGCGTCAAAAGACGCTGGTCGCACGCAGCTTGTGCGGCGGGGGTGGCCGCGGCGATCACCGCGTGGGGGATCAGCCCGGCGGTTGCCGCGCCGGGGGCCCTGTCGCAGCTGGTGGCGTTGACCGAGTCGACGCAGCCGGTCCTGACGGCGAAGACCGCGGCCGGTACTGGCCAGGTCACGGTCAAGTTCTACGCCGGAACCTACGCGGCCGGAGGCGCCAATGACCTCGTCGACGGCGCCGCGGTCACGGTCAACGCCGGCGAGGTGGCGCGGCTGAAGCTGCCGGACCCGATCCGGATCGGCACGCAGTTCGACTGGCAGGCGCAGGCGTGCCAGGGCGCCGATTGCACCGCGCTCACGGCCCGTCAGTCCACCCGGGTTAGCCCGATGGCCGGCGCCGGCGAACGGCCGGGCGCCACACGCCTGAAGTTCGCCGCCGGTGACCACGTGGGTGCCCAGGTCGACGTTGGCACCGGCAACCTCCTCGTCACCACGAGCGATCTCACCCTGCCGGGCATCAACGGCGACATCGGGCTCGGCGTCGCCTACAACAGTGCCGCCATCGGTACGGATGCCACCGGCGCGAAGGCCGCGGCCGGCTACGGGTGGAAGCTGACGCCCTACGACACCGCGCTCAAGGTGCACGAGGAGGGCTCGGTCACCTACTACGGGCGGGGCGGCACCACCTGGCTGTTCACCCAGTCCGGCTCCGGCCTCACCACACCCGGCGGTGTGAAGGCGAAGCTGGTCAAGAATGGTGACGGCACCTACACCCTCAGCACGAACGACGGCTCGGGCAAGCAGGACTTCGATGCGGCCGGGAAGCTGACGAAGACCACCGACCGCAACGGCAACGCCACCACCCTCGCCTACAACGGCGACCTGCCGGCGACGATCGTCTCCACCCGCGGCACCCAGACCCAGAAGAGCGCCGTGTACGCCTCGGCATCGGGGCACGTGACGACGCTCTCCCAGACGGGCTCTGACGGCAGGAAGCGGACCGTCACCTACACCGTCAACGGAGCCGGCGACCTGGCCTCGGTCAAGGACACCATGGGCCGCACCACGAGCTTCTCCTACGCGGCCCACAAGCTGACGTCGATCACCAACCCGGGCGGGGGAGTGACCCGCTTCGCCTACGGCTCGGTCGGCGTCACCTCCATCACCCAGGAGAACAAGGCGCCCGGCTCCCCGGGCGACTCCGTCACCCGCCTCTCCTACGCGGACCCGGCCAGGACGCTGGTCGCCTCGCCCAACACCGACCAGAGCCAGGCGATCACCGCGGGCCCCCGCACCACGTACGAGCTGACCGACGACAAGTCGGGCCGCGTGAAGAAGGCCACCGACGCGGAGGGCCGCGAGCAGTCGAAGACCTACACGGCCAACTTCGACACCGCCGCGGCCACAGACGGCGCCGGTGCGAGCGCGGGGACGACGACCAACACCTTCGGCGCGAACAGCGGCGAGTCGCTCACCAAGTCCGAGTCCCCGGCCGGAGCGTCGTTCTCGGCGGCCTACGGCAACACGGCGGCCGGGTCGAAGTACCTGCCCTCCGAGACGACGGACGCGCAGGCGAACAAGTCGACCTACACGTACAACGGGGCGGGCAACCTCACGCAGACCACCGATGCGAACGCCTCCACCGCGAAGGTCGACTACAACACCGACGGCACGGTGAAGGCCTCCACCGACCCCGGCAACACCACCAGCACCACCTACCACTACGACGGCGCCACACACCAGGTCACCTCGGTGGACCCGGCCGGCGGGTCGCTGAAGGTGAAGTCGTACAGCTATGACGCTTTCGGTCGCCTGGCCACCGTCAAGGACGGCCGGGGCACGACCAAGGTCTACACCTACGACGACGGCGACCGTGTCAGCAAGGTCGACTACTCCGACGCCACGCCCGACGTCAGCTACACCTACGACGGCTTCGGCCGGATCCAGACCCGCACCGACGCGTCCGGAACCACGACCTACGGCTACGACGACCTGGGCAAGCTGACGTCCCGCACCGCGACCTCCGGCGGCGGCACGATCGGCTACCGCTACGACAAGAACGGCAACCAGGCCGCCCTCACCGACGCCCGCGGCACCACCACCTACACCTACGACGCGGCGAACAAGCTCACCCAGGTGACCACCAACGCCCCGTCCACCACGACGAAGATCGGCTTCGCGTACGACGACCGTGGCCGGCGCACCGACACGTACTACGGCACCAACGACTCCCGCACCATCTTTAAGGCGCGCGTCCACCAGGACTACGACACCTCGGGCCGCATCAGCCGCGTCTGGGCCGACCAAGGCCCCGCCACCACCCCCACCCGGCAGTTCGACACCACCTACTGCCGCGCCATCGGCACCCCGGGCACCTGCTCGACGGCGAAGACCGACGACCGGAGCAAGCTGCAGTGGAGTAAAGACAACCTGACGGGTAAGACGACCGGCTACAGCTATGACAGCGGCAACCGGCTGACGAAGGTCGCGACCTCAGGGGGTGGCAAGACGTACACCTACACCTATGACGCGCGCGGCAACCGCAAGACGTCCTCCGACGGGACCACCACCCAGAACCTGGCCTACGACGCCGCCAACCAGATCACCACCCCCGGCTACACCTACGACGGCCAGGGCAACCTCACCACCACGCCCGCCCTGTCCGCGGTGACGTTCGACGCCGCCGGCCGCATGGCCACCGCCAAGACCGCCAACGGCACCGGCAGCTACGCCTACGCCGGCACCAGTGCGAACGAGCTGGTCCACCAGACCACCGACAGGGGCGAGAACGTCGACTTCGTCCACGGCCGCACCGACCAGTACGGCGTTCCCGTCATCGAACAGGTCAAGCTCGCCGCCGGCACCGCCTACATCGAGCACGACCCCACCACCGGCCAGCCCTTGGCGCTGCGCACCACCAACGGCTACGAGGCCTACTACATCATCGACGGCCTCGGAAGCCCGGTGCAGTTCATCAACCAGTCCACTGTCCAGTCCGGGGTCTACGAGTACGACCCCTACGGCGCCGCCCAGACCGTGAAGTCCGGGACCGCGGCCACGGAGAACCCCTACCGGTTCGTCGGCGGAACCCATGACCGCACTACCGGCTACCTCAAGTACGGCCAGCGCTGGTACGACCCCACCACCGGCCGTTTCATCACCCAGGACTCGATGACGTTCCTGGCCGACCCCGCACAGGGCAACCGGTACGCGTATGCCGGCGGCGACCCCATCAATAATATCGACCCGATCGGGAATTCCTGGTTCGAGGGTGCGGTAAAGGGTGTCGCAAGGGGCGGGCCCTGGGTTGGAGTCGCCTGCTACACATCCAATTCTCTGACCGATGGCGGTCCGGAGGACGGTACTCTGGAATCCGAACTCTCGGACCTGAACGATTGCTTCAACCCGTTCTCCGACTTCGTCGGAGACTGAAAAGGGGAGCGCTGTGGCAAGCGGTGACCCCGGTAGGAAATCTGTCCGAGGACTCGGCTTCATCGTGGTCCTCCTCGCCGCAACATGGCTCATCCTCCTGACACTCCGCCTTACAACAGGAGAAGCAAGATTGGAGACGCCCGAAGAGATAATGCGTCTCACCGCGGGACTTGGCTTCTTTTGTTACCTGGCCGCCAGGCAGGGACTGCGCCGCAAGAAATCCAAAAATTCCTGATCCAGATTCAGCCCAACGAACCCACGGGGCGCCCCTCGCCGATGACTTCGGTGGGAGGCGCCCCTCCGGGCTCCAAATCCAGGAGTAGCCGTGAAATTTGCAAAAATTGCTGCCATTGTTCTGATTCTGGGACTGGGAGCTTTCTATGGCTGGTATATTGCCGACTAGGCCGTGTTTTAGAACTGGGGTCCGTGTCTCGCCTCGTGCCGTGATGATCTCGGTGTGGGGCGAGGGGATCTTTCAGATGACCAGTGGGCGATGCTGGGGCCGTTGTTGCCGGTCGCGGTGTTGGGCAGGCCGTCGGTGTGCCGACGGCGGTTGATCGACGGGATCCGCTGGCGGGTGCGGACCGGCGCCCCGTGGCGTGATCTGCCGACTGAATACGGTCCGTGGCAGACGGCCTATGGGCTTTTCCGCCGCTGGCAGCGCGATGGTCTCTGGTCGGCGGTGTTGACAGGGCTGCAGGCCCGGGCGGACGCGGCCGGGCTGATCACCTGGGAGGTCAACGTCGACTCCACGATCTGCCGGGCTCATCAGCACGCGGCCGGTGCCCGGCGTGACGGCCAAGCCCAGAAGGAACCGCCGGGCGGCAACCAGGCCGAACCCGACGACCATGGGCTGGGCCGGTCCCGCGGTGGCTGGACCACGAAGATTCACCTGGCCTGCGAACAAGGCCAAAGGCCGTTATCGCTGCTGGTCACAGCCGGTCAGCGGGGAGACAGCCCGCAGTTCACGGCCGTGCTGGAAGCCATCAGGGTTCCCCGCCTCGGACTGGGCCGGCCACGCGTTCGCCCGCTGCGGGTGCGGGGCGACAAGGCGTATTCATCGCGCGCGAACCGGGCCTATCTGCGTCGGAGGGGAATTCGCTGTACGATCCCGGAACCTGCCGATCAGGCGGGCCACCGCAAGCGCCGGGGAACAGTCGGCGGGCGGCCTCCGGCCTTCGACCGTGAGGACTACAAGGCCCGGCACGCGGTCGAGTGCGGCATCAACCGGCTGAAGCGGAACCGGGCGGTGGTCACCCGGTTCGACAAACTCGCGGTCCGCTTCGAAGCCACCGTCCTCATCGCCGCGATCAACGAATGGCTGTGACCTGCCGGAAGCGTCGGTCCCGCATGTCATTCTGGCCGCGACCAGGTCAGCGGGTTGAGGGGAGACAGGGCCGATGGGGGCTGCGTACTACCGGGCCGAGAGTGAGAGCCGCGACCACATCGACGACCCGTCCGAGGACGCGCTGTTCATGCTGATCGACGACCTCAACGACTCGGACAACACCTTCGTCGTCATCCAGCCCGACGAAGACGACCCGGCCTGGTTCACCTCCGTCGCCGTCCTGGACGAAGGCGGCTATGAGGTCGTCCGCCGCGACACCACCCGCCGCGAACATGACGTCGTCACCGAGACCAGCATCGATCGGATCGCCCGCGACCTCACAATCTGGATGACCGCCCGCGACTTTCCCGGACGGCCCACCCAGCCCACCAGCAACTTCTAAAACACGGCCTAACTTGATCTTTAACGTCCGAGATCGAACGGCGCCTCGTACTTGATCACTCGGTTCGGTAACCGCCGTACGCGGAAACGGCCTTCGTCTGGATCATG
>NZ_JBHXSC010000118.1:0-9651 GCF_042716505.1 Streptomyces sp. NPDC058674 | reverse complement strand
GCGGGTACCACAGCGCTGCGCGCTGTGCAAGGGAAGCCCTGCGCTGCGCTCCGGGCGCCCCACCCTTCGGGTGGGGCTGGCCTGCGCTGCGCTTCGGCCTGGTGTGGGTTCGCTGCGCTCTCCCACACCCCTCGGTCATCCCCTGCGCTGCGCTTCGGGGGTGACCGAGGGTCACCGGCCGCGCTGCGCGCGGTCGGTGAAGGCCTTTCGCTGCGCTCCAGGCTGGGCCCGCTTCGCGGGCGGCCGGCTGCAGAGAGGGGGCCGGTCGTGTTGCTGCGCTGGGGGGCGTCAACCACTCCAGGTGGTCCAACGGGCATGGGACGGCTCGCACTGTCCGGACTCGATTGCCCCTTGATACGCCTCCTTCACGTTCACCGGCTCCCCAGCACTGCTGTAGGCGAAAACGCAATCCGGGTAGACCGGCTGCAACCCATACCAGCAGGTGGTTATCAGGAGGGTCAGCACAAATGCAGCAAAGGGGTACCTCCACGTGAGAGGACCTGAGAGAGGACGGATCACACCGGAAATCGTACCGCCGGGACCTCAACATCCGGCCCCCGCGGGGCCTTCCCATCGCCGAGGGGGTGGCCGGTCTTGCCGTTGTGCGGGTGTCAGCGTCGTCTTCTGAAGTAACCGTGTTGATGCAGTTTGTAGAGGACCCACGGAAGCAGGGCAGCCCACACCCCCAGGAACGCCCACTTGAACCACGGAGGCCCGTCCGGCCTGTCTCGCGCCAACTCGGAGGCAACCACCAAGAGTGAAGTCATACCTCCCCGACTGCCCAGCCCACAGACCAACACACGGCCCCCGGGGGCTGCGATCGCCTCATTGCGGGCCCGGCTCCGGGGAAGGGAACGCGTCGTACAGGGCTTCGGCGTGTACCGCGTCCCACTGACTGATCAGCAGACGCTCGACCCTGCCGTCACGCCGGTGTAACTCGACCTCCTGACCCTTGTCGAATTCCACCTGTACCTGCGGATTCCCGCGGACCGCTGTGGCCTCGCCGCGGATCATCTCGAACCAGATACCGCGTATCCCGTAGCGGAGGTCGTTGCCCAGGTGACGCAGGACTCGCACGCGGCGGTCGGTCAGCAGGAGGGAAGCCCGGCGCGGCACCAGACCCCACAGTGAGCGTCCGTAGGTCACCGCACAGCCGGCCATCATCCGCTCACCCTCAGGAACCCACTGCGCCAGGCGCTCACGGTCCACCGACCACTTCGCCGCATCCATCACCACGCCCCCTCGCATCCCCCGAACGGCAACGTCACCGCCTGCCGCCCGTCTACCCGGAAGCAGCCCGTGAACCGCCCGTCGGCAGATCCCGCAACTCCAGCAGGAACCCGCACAACGTCATCCTTCCGCGCTTCGGCCTGCCGGGCCGCTCGTTCGTGTGGGTTCCGGTACAGCGACTGCATCATCTAGATGCAGCATGTACCGTTGGCGAAAATATGGGGCATCCGCCATAGACCGTCTCGGCGGCACGCTTTTCCTGGAAAGGACCCGGTGGGCATGCGGGGTGCTGAGGACGTGGCGCGGGATTCGGCTCGGCGCCAGGGGGACGGTCTGGCCGTGGCTGTGGTTGCGGAGCGGGTCGTGGAGGCGGCGGTCAGGGAGCCGGAGCGGCTGGCCGCGGTCTGGGCGGCGAAGCACCGGGAGTGGCGGCGCGTCAGCCTCCGGTCGAAGTCCGCTCAGGCTCTCGGGTCTGCGTCGCTGCTCCTTGCTGAGGGAGACCGGCCAGCCAGCCGGCCCATCCTTCCGTCACTCCTCGCCGGAGAAGCGCTCCCACGCGGACTGACGCGTGATCCCGAAGGTCTCACCGATCCGGGTCCAGGTCACTCCACGCCGCCGCAGTTCCTGGACCCAAAGCCGCAGGTCAGCCTCAGCTCGGTCGATATGCGCCGCAACTTGAGGGAGATGGCTCAGGATCTCCTCGTCCGTCATGGAGGCCCACGCGTGAGCGCGCGGCGTGGAGGGCTGCCCCATCGCCTCGGCGACGATCCGTTCCGCCAGCGCAACGCACTCGTCGCAGATGTAGACACCCGGTCCCGCGACCAGCTTGCCGACCTCGGAGCTCGGCTTCCCGCAGAAGGAACACTGCGTGGGTTCGGTGGACTGAGCCGTGGCTGTCATGGCTACCTCTCCGGGCGTGTCAGGGTTACCCTGACACGGTATGCCGTCAAGAGAGCCCTGACAAGGTGATGCGCGGTGGCAGGACGAGCGGCACGAGCTGCGGGCAGAGCTGTGGCTGTCCGCGGGCCCCGGCGACTGATCGGGGCGGCGGCTGCTCGGGCCGGGCTGCGGCCCGTCGAGGTCCTGGCGCAGCTCGCCGAGCGGGTCGTGGCGGGCGGGGACGGCACGGTATCCGTGTCGGCGTTCTCGCCGTCCAGATGACCCGTGGCCGTCTGAAAACCCGCCGGAATTAGTTATTGGAAGGCCAGGAGAATTTTGTGATTCAGCTCAGGGAACACCAAGTCGTGCAGAAGTCGGCGTTCCTGAAATGGGTTGGATTCTCTGCAAGATCTTCTGTGCCCGTTCAGGGGGTGCGGGGCACGATCGTGTCGGCGACCGGCTCGGGGAAGACGATCATGGCCGCCGCGTCCGCGCTGGAGTGCTTCCCTCGCGGGAGGATCCTCGTCACCGTCCCGACCCTGGACCTCCTCGTCCAGACCGCGCAGGCCTGGCGCCGGGTCGGCCACCGGGCGCCGATGGTCGCGGTCTGCTCGCTGGAGAACGACGCGGTCCTGGAGCAGCTCGGGGTCCGTACGACCACGAACCCGATCCAGCTCGCCCTGTGGGCCGGGGCCGGGCCGGTCGTCGTGTTCGCCACGTACGCCTCGCTGGTGGACCGGGACGACGTCGAGGGCCCGGCCGGCGCGGGGAAGGTGCGGGGGCCGCTGGAAGCCGCGCTCGTCGGCGGGGAGCGGCTGTACGGGCAGGTGATGGCTCCGTTCGACCTGGCCGTGGTGGACGAGGCGCACTCGACCGCGGGGGATCTGGGGCGGCCGTGGGCGGCGATCCACGACACCGCGCGGATTCCCGCGGACTTCCGGCTCTACATGACTGCGACCCCGCGCATCCTCGCCGCCCCGCGGCCGCGGAAGGGCGCGGGCGGGTCCGAGCCGGTGATCGCGAGCATGGCCGACGATCCGGACGGCACCTACGGAGCCTGGCTCCCCGGCGCCGAGCTGGGGCTGTCCGAGGCGATCGAGCGGGGGATCCTCGCCGGGTTCGAGATCGACGTCCTCGAGATCCGCGACCCCGACCCGATCCTCGGGCTGTCGGAGGACGGGCTGCGGGGCCGGCGCCTGGCCCTCCTGCAGACCGCACTCCTGGAACACGCCGCCCGGCACAACCTCAAGACCGTCATGACGTTCCACCAGCGGGTCGAAGAAGCCGCCGCGTTCGCGGCCAAGCTCCCGGCGACCGCGGCCGAGCTGCACGCCACCGAGGCGTCCGACGCCGACCTAGCGGCCGCCGGCCGGCTGCCGAAGTCCTCGATCGGCGCCGAGCCGTACGAGCTGGAGACCGGCCGGCATGTCCCGCCGGACCGGGTCTGGGCGCAGTGGCTGTGCGGGGACCACCTCGTCGCCGAGCGGCGGGAGGTACTCCGCCAGTTCGCCAACGGCATCGACGCGGCCGGCCGGCGGGTACACCGGGCGTTCCTCGCGTCCGTTCGCGTTCTCGGGGAAGGGGTCGACATCTCCGGCGAGCGGGGAGTGGAAGCAATCTGCTTTGCGGACACCCGTGGGTCGCAGGTCGAGATCGTGCAGAACATCGGCCGCGCGCTGCGGCCCAACCCGGACGGGACCGCCAAGGTCGCCCGCATCATCGTCCCGGTGTTCCTGGAGGCCGGGGAGGATCCGACCGATATGGTCGCCTCAGCGTCTTTTGCACCCCTGGTAGCGGTCCTCCAAGGCCTGCGCTCGCACGACGCCCGCCTTGTCGAGCAACTCGCCTCCCGCGCCTTGTCGCGGGGACGGTACGAGCGGCAGATCCACGTCCAGCGCGACGAGGACGGCCGGATCACCAGCGCCAGCGACGCGGCCGGCGCCGGGGAGGGCGGTGGGGACCAGGAGCAGGACGGTGGCGACGCGGGCGCCGAGTCGGCGCTGCTGCACTTCTCCAGCCCACGCGACCCCGCGACCATCGCCGCGTTCCTGCGCACCCGCGTCTACCGGCCCGAATCCCTCGTCTGGCTGGAGGGATACCAAGCCCTGCTCCGCTGGCGGAAGGAGAACGAGGTCACCGGGCTGTTCGCGGTCCCGTACGACACCGAGACCCCGGTCGGCGTCACCAAGGACTTTCCGCTCGGGCGATGGGTCCACCAGCAGCGCAAAGCCCTGCGGGCCGGAGAGCTGGAGGGGCGGCGCAAGACCCTCCTCGACGCGGCCGACGCCGGGATGGTGTGGGAACCCGGCGAAGAAGCGTGGGAGACCAAGCTCGCCGGCCTCCGCTCCTACCAGCGAGCGCACGGGCACCTGGCACCCCGGCAGGACGCCGTCTGGGGCGAAGACGGCGAGCAGCTCGCGATCGGGCAGCTGATGGCCAACCTCCGGCGTACCGGCGGCCTCGGGAAGAACGAGGAGCGGGCCCGCACCCGCGCCGAGCAGCTGACCGCGATCGACGAGGACTGGGCGTGCCCATGGCCGCTCGACTGGCAACGCCACCACCGCGTCCTCGCCCAGCTCGCCGCCGACGAACCTGGCGGCCGGCTCCCCACGATCGAGCCCGGCGTCACCTTCGACGGCGACGACCTCGGCAGGTGGCTCACGCGGCAGGCCCGCAACTGGGCGCAGCTGTCCGCCGAACAGCAGGAACGACTTGCCACGCTCGGCGTGACACCCGCCCCGGTCCCGGCCACCGTGCCGACGTCCGAGGCCGCGGGCGTGGGCGACGGTGCGAAGGGGTCGGGCAAGGCGCGGCAGGCCTTCCAGCGGGGTGTGGAGGCGCTCGCGCAGTACGTCGCACGGGAAGGCGGGTTGCCCGCGCGCTCCGTGGTCGAGGTGCTGCCCGACGGCGCCGAGCACCGTACGGGGATCTGGTACGGGAATCTCAAGGCCCGCCGGGACAAGCTCGACCAAGCCCAGCTCGCCGCGCTCGCCGAACTTGGGGTGGAGTGGGCGCGATAACAGGGGCAGCCGGAGCCGGGCGGAGCGGAGTACAACCCACCGACTCCAGAAGCGTACATATCGCGTACATGCAGATGGCAGGCGTGGCGGAGAACGCCACACTGACAGCACCACGGCCATCACCGGGTCACGAACGACCAGCCGCGACGACTCCCCGCATTAGCTTCCTCCCAGGTTGCGGACATAAACCCGCAGATCATCAGTTTTAGCGCGTAGGCGTCCGCGAAAGCCCGGGCCGGGCGCCGGCGGTGGGCGTTCCAGACGGACTTCATGGCCCTGGCGCATACGTCGCAGGGGACGGCGGCCTGCCGGGGCGCGGCGTGGTCGTCCCGCCCGACGGGAGCGAGCACCGCACCGGGATCTGGATCGGGAACATGAAGGACCGCCGCGACCGGCTCGACCAGACGCAGCTGAGCGCATGCCGACTCGGGGCGGACTGGGCGCGGTAGAGCAGGCTCGGGCGTCTGTGCAGACCGACGCCCCCGGCTTCCGAGTGACGAGGGACTTCCCTTAATAGGGAATGGCCTTTCGCCACTAAGGGCATTCCAACTTGTCCACAATTGCGACCGACCAAATTGTCTGATCAGCACTCCACCAGACACCATTCGGGGGAACGCAGACTTGCCGCCCGGGGCTCATCCGAATTCTTGCGATGTCGTCATTACGAGTGTTAACCACGAAGAATCCGTCTTCGCGGGCAGTCGGCTGGAAATTTTCCCCATTCAGGTAGCCGAACCTCTCATGCACATCACCGTGCCGAAGTGACCCGTAGTCCGTGTAGACGCAGACATCAGGATATCGGCATCCATGTGTCGGCCCCTCCACTGCTTGCGCACCCGGAGCCAACAGGGTGGAGCCCAGAAGGATCATGACACTGATCCCCCCGATGGAAACCCCTTTACCTAGGGAACACATAAATGCCTCCACGGGGAAAGAGCTATCGGAGCCATGGGCGACCTGAGCCGTAGTTGCGCGCAGCCCCTTCCCCACTTGGGGATGTCCGCACCCCGCAATGCCTCTCTCCTTATTTTATCTCGACTATTGGGTACTGCAACGCGCAGTACCCGGAGCAGGCGTGCGAGCCTCGACGCCCCCAGTTCCCGCGCGATGGTCTCAGCCGTCGCCTACCCGCGGTCAATACGTCCACGACGCGTCGCTCTTCGGCAGGGTAGTGCGAACTTGGCCTGCGGGGTCGCGGCAGGGTCCTCGGCAGTACGGCTCCAGCTGCCGTACCGCGTCAACAGCCTGCGTGCCTCGGCGGAACTCATGCCGAGCGCTACCGCAGCCTTGTCCGGGCTCATGTCCTTGCGGGTGTCGCGGGCCGCCCAGTAGCCGACCCGCTCCGCGGCGACTCCAGCTGCCGGGTCGCCTTCACCGCTGCGACCGGGGGCGCCTATCAGTCACGGAACGTCTCCCTTCTAATAAAGCGATTCATCCCCTTCGGAAATATTGAGAATTGCACAATTTTTGCAACTACGGCTTGCCGGAAACGCAACGAAAAGTATTTACCCCGGCAGCCCAAGGGGGCAGCCGAAAGGGGAATCTCAATGCCTGTTGGACAGAATATGGCGCCGAGCATTCTTTTCGCGGTCAGTGGCTTGGCGCAGGCGCTGGCCGGGGCCCCGGCGTGGTGCATCGTGGTGTGTCTCGCCATGAGCCTGGGCCTGGGTGTGGCACAGGTGGTGTTTCCGCAGGAGTCGGGCGACCGGTTGAAGTGGTGGCAGAACCGGCGCTCGTACTTGGCCCGTCGAAGGGAGCTGCGCAACTCGCGGGAGAGCGAGCGTAGTGAGCGGGTTAAGCGGCTGCGCCGCAGCGACAGCTAGCCCGTTGGGGGTTCGGCCTGCCGGGATGACGGGCCGGACTCCGGCGCTGCGGTAGTACCGCGGCCGATGAGCACCCTCGGCGTAGAGGTGACACTTCCCCCGGCCTTGTGCTGTGCGTCACAATGCAAGGCCGGGGTGTCGGGCCCCACTGGCAGGGCGAGGGGAAGGCGAGCGGATGTCGCAGCAAGAGGCTCCCTGGTCCGCTTCAGCGTACGGCGAAGCCTTGCGAAACGTGCTGCAGAGAGGAAAGGACAAGGGAGCCACTCAAAGGGCTTTCGCCGGCAAGGCGGGCCTGGACGCGCCCACGCTATCCCGTTACCTCAGTGGAGAGCGCACAGCTCCGAAGCGAGTCGTGGAGGCTCTGGCTTCCTACCTAGCCCATCTCGGACTTTCCCTGTCCGAAGCCGAGATGGGCGAGCTGCACGAACTGCGGCGCGCTGCGGAGAGGAACAGTGGGCAAAGCGCAGCGCGGATCGCGTACTGGACCGAGGAGGTCTTCCTGCTGCGCCGAGCTCTGGACGAAAAGTCGCAAATAGAACGGTCCCTGCTGGAGCGGCTAAAGAAAGCCGAGACAGAGCTGGACGTCCTGGTCGGCGACTTGGCCAACGCGCTTGAACTTGCCCAACAAACTGAAGGCGAACGCGACCAGCTTGAGACTCTCATCGCGAAGCAGCACAAGCAGTTGGAGCACGCCCAGCTCTACTCCCGTCAGCTTGAAAACGATCTGGCGTGTTCACAACAGGCGGCCCAACTGCTAGGGCAGGAGATCCGAGTGCTGCGCGAGCAAGTCCGCAAACTCTTGGAAGAGCAGTACAAGAAGTGCGTTATCAAGAAGGTCACGGTGCCCCCGCTACGGAGGCAGCCCGGTCTCACGAACTACTTATTGGATCCGTGGAGGGCCAAGCACACTCTGGAATACAAAAAGGTCGACACTTTCAGGCAGCAATTACTCCAGGAGTTCAAGGCGGCATGCAGGCACTACAAGATTGTTAACCCCGACCGCACGGTGGAGGCCGGTCGGAAGATCGCCGCGCTGACAGACAACAAGCACTGGATCACCGTCGCCAAAAACGTCGACCACCTCAGCTCGGTCGGCTGCGGAATCTACGGTAGTAGTACGGACGCAGGTTTCGCCGGCGTGGACAACCGGCCGCCGAAGACCCCCACCATCGAAACCGCGAACGCGTTCGTTGCTGGCGTCGACACCGTACTGGCACAGATCAAGCACCTGCGTGAGAGGTCCCTCCTCTGAACCCTGCCCCGGACCCAGAGGGTCGGAGCCCGGGCGGCGGGCGGGCCGGGGCCCGGGCGGCGGGACCGCGCGGCGACGCTTGGCGGCGGGACCGGGCCCGGGCGGCGGGGCCGGGCGAAGGGCGGCGGCCCAGCATTCATGTTCGGATCACCCGGTCGGCGGCCTCGTCGGGGACAGCCTCACCCCGCCGTGCCGCCGTTCCCGGGCCGCAGGGATGATGCCTCCGTGGCGACCAATCTTGAGCTCTTCGCGGACTACTTCCAGATCCACATCCTGGACGAGGACTCCGACTCCGACTTCAGCGATGTGTGGACTGAGCAGACAGTGTTGGACGGGCTCGGAGTCACTGAAGGCGGTCTGGCGATCGGCACTGACGTCAACTTCACCGTGGCTGTTGCCGTCCATCTCCTCACAGACCAGCCCGGCGATGACAGCGACGACTTCGACCACGTCGTCGAGGCAAGCCTCAACCTGGCCTCGGGACGCCTCGTCGTGCTCGGCTGCACTGACGACTTCGACACCGCAGCTCGCTTCGACATGCCCGCCGGCTGGACCCGCATCCGGGCTTCCAGGCGTGGCCTCGCCGCTGCGGCCTTCCCCGACCCCGACTGCGAGGACGAGCCCGAAGACACCGAGGAGATCCGGCTCCAATCATGGCCCGCTCCGTACTCCGAGCCGCACATCACCAAACGATGGGCACGTCCCGACGCGGAACCCGACTCGTGAACCAGCTCTTCGTGCTCGCCCTGTCGTCGCACAAGAAAAAGGATCTGACTCCCCACCGAGATCAACACTGATGTCCATCGCGAGCGTCGCTAACCCCCACCTACGTGCTCACACAGAGAGTCGCCTAACACCGGACGGCAGGTGGCAGGACCGTGGGACCGGGCGCCCGGCGCCGGGCTCGGCGGGCGGGCAGCGGCCGGGCCACCGGCGCCGAGGCCGGAGCCAGGCCCACGGCCGCGACAGGGCCGGGCGGCGGGGCCGCGGCGGGACTGAGCGCAGAGGCGTGACCGCGCGGCGGGGCCGGGGCGAGGGCGGGCGGCGGCAGGGCGGGCGCAGCCCACAGGCACGGCCAGCGCAGCAGCGAGCGCAGGGCGGGAACCGGGCCTAGCCGCGGAGCCGGGCCCACCGGACGCAGGCCGTCGGCGGCAGGGCGGCGGCCGGGGCGCGGCACAGGCGCGGGGCGGTGGCAGCCGCGGGACCGGCGGACGGACGGGACGGCCAGGCCCAACACGGCGCCACCACGAGCCGGACAGGCACCGCCAGCACAGCAACGAACACCAGACGAAACCCAGGCCAGACCCCGACCCCCGGCGCCGGGAACCAGGCGGCGGGCGGGTCGCGGGACCGGCGAGCGGGGGCGGCGGGGGCCGGGGCCCCGCGCCGGGAGGCCGAGGGGGGCGGGGAGGCCCAGTGCGGCGAAAAAAAAAACCAGCGCCCCCAC